>JALVBM010000206.1 GCA_027010665.1 Chromatiales bacterium | reverse complement strand
CGAACAGGGCCCGGTCGCGATCCGCCGCCGGGTTGGGGGTGGTCAGGAGCTTCTCGCCGTAGAAGATGGAATTGGCCCCGGCAAGGAAGCACAGCGCCTGGGTGGCATCACTCATGGCCTCGCGGCCAGCGGACAGGCGCACGTGGGACTTCGGCATCAGCAGCCGGGCCACGGCGATGGTGCGCACGAACTCGATGGGATCGAGTTCCTCGGCGTCGGCCAGCGGCGTGCCTTCCACCCGCACCAGCATGTTGATGGGCACGCTCTCGGGATGCTGTGGCTGGTTGGCCAGCTCGCGCAACAGGCCGATGCGATCGGCCCGATCCTCGCCCATGCCGACGATGCCGCCGCAGCAGACCTTGATGCCGGCTTCGCGCACCCGCGCCAGGGTGTCGAGGCGATCCTGGTAGGTGCGGGTGGTGATGATCTCGCCGTAGAAGTCGGGTGAGGTGTCGAGGTTGTGATTGTAGTAGTCGAGCCCGGCCTCGCGCAGGCGCGCGGTCTGCGCCTCGCTGAGCATGCCCAGGGTCAGGCAGGTCTCGAGGCCCAGGGCCTTCACCTCGCGCACCATTTCCACCACCGCGTCCAGATCGCGATCCTTCGGCGAGCGCCAGGCGGCGCCCATGCAGAAACGGCTGGCCCCGCGCTCGCGGGCGGCGCGGGCCTGTTCCAGCACCTCGTCCACCGGCAGCAGGGGTTCGTCCTCCAGGCCGGTGTCGTAGCGCACGCTCTGCGGGCAGTAGCCGCAGTCCTCCGGGCAGCGGCCGGTCTTGATGGACAGCAGGGTGCTCACCTGCACCTGGTTGGGATCGAAGTGTTCCCGGTGCACCTGCTGGGCGCGGAACAGCAGATCGTTGAAGGGCAGATCGTAGAGCGCGGCGATCTCCTCGTCGCGCCAGTCGTGGCGGATGTCGCTCATGAGTGTTCGACCTCGTAGGTGGTGTCCTGCCAGTCCTCGCGGTTGATGCGCCACAGCTCCCAGGCCGACCACGGCACCACCACCAGCGCCACCAGGCCACCGGTGACGATCCACAGCTTCCAGTCGGTGCCGAAGAAGGTGCCCACCGGAATGATCACGCCGAGCGCGCCGTAGAAGCGGTAGGCCGCGGTCTGGGTATAGTGCCCGACCCGCGGATTGGGATGATGGCGGGCGACGATGTAGACCATGATCGAGATCCCGAACCAGAGGATGGGCGGCACCACCATCAGCAGGAACATGAAGATCATCATGGTCTTCTCCGGCTCGGCGATGAACAGGAACGGCGCCACCACCAGACCGGGGGTGAAGGCCAGGATGTTGCCGAGATTGAACAGGCGCGCCATCAGGCGGGCGTTGGCGGCGGAGATCTCGCGGGTTCGGCCCGCGGTGTCGGGGGATTTGGATTCCATGGGGGAGGCCACTAGACTTGGCGGAAACGGACCGCCATTCTAGGGGCCGCGGGGCCCCTGTCAACTTGCAGGGATGCAGATGGTTTACAACTGGTCGATATTTGTGCGTTTCTGGCGCGTGGCCCATCCCTGTCTGCTGTGCGGAGCCGCCACCGCCGAGCCCGCCGGCCTCTGCGCCCCCTGCCGGGGCGATCTGCCGCGCATCGCCCATCCCTGCCCGCGCTGCGGCGAGGCCATGGGCGCCCCTTCCGCCCTGCCCTGCGGCCGCTGTCTGCGGCGTCCGCCGCCCTTCGACGAACTGGTGAGCGCCTGCGCCTGGCAGGCCCCGGTCACCGGCTTCGTCGGCGGCCTGAAGTTCCGCGAGCAGTTGCCCGCCGCCCGCCTGCTCGGCCACCTGCTGGCCGACGCCGTCAGCGGACGGCCACCACCGGACGTCCTGCTGCCCGTTCCGCTGCACGCCCGGCGGCTGCGCCAGCGGGGCTACAACCAGGCCCGGGAGATCGCCCGCTTCACGGCCCGCCGCCTGGGCCTTCCCCTTGAACCGACGCTGGTCAAACGCGCCCGCCCCACGCCGCCCCAGCAGGGCCTGCACGCCCGGGAACGCCGCCGCAACCTGCGCGGCGCCTTCGAGCTGACCGGCACCCTGCCCGGAAAACACGTGGCCATCGTCGACGACGTGGTCACCACCGGCAGCACCGTGGGCGAAATCGCCCGCCTGCTGCGCCGCGCCGGCGCCGAACGGGTGGTGGTGTGGACGGCCGCGCGGGCCTGATGCGTCCTGTCGGGTCATGCCATCGACCGGAAGAAACGCCGGTTTCACGGCTCGATAACCGGGGGTTATGATGGCGGCATGAACCTCGCACACCGTCTGCCCACCCTGCTCGTCCTGCTGTGCCTGGCCATCCCGGGCATGGCGGAAACGCCGGTCTACAAATCGGTGGACGAGGCGGGCAACGTCACCTACTCGGATCGGCCGCCGTCGGACGCGGTGCAAACCGAGACCATGACGATCGAGAAGCCGCAGGACACCGGGAACATCCCGGACGCGAAGACGCGGCAGGAACAGATGAAGAAACAGGCCGACGAACTGGCGAAGTCCCGCAGGGCGCGTGAGGCGGAACGCGAGAAGCGGGCACGGGAAAAATCACCTCCGCCACCGCCTCCCCCGGCCAGTTCGCAGGACGAGCGCGCAGTCGAGCACGACGGTTTCTACTGGCCGGGCTACCCCTATCGCCCGCCGGCCTATCGCCCACCCCACCGGCCGCCGCATCAACGGCCACCGGGGCAGCGTCCCCCGGTCAAGCCGCGTCCGCCGGGACAGCGCCCGCCGGCACAGCGGCCACCCGCGCCGCGCCCGCCACCCCCGACCATCCTGCCCCACTGACGTCCGCGCTCACCGTCGCCGCCTGCCGCCCGATCCGCGGCCGAGCATCAGCAGGTTGCCGATGAGTACGATCAGGATCAGTCCCAGGATGATCAGCACCCACTTCATCGCTCAGTCCAGCCGGAAGCCGATCTTCACCTTCACCTGCCAGTGGGCGATGCGCCCTTCGGCCAGATGACCGCGGGTCTCCACCACCTCGAACCAGTCGAGGTTGTGCAGGCTCTCGGCGGCCTTGGCGATGGCGTTCTCGATGGCCTTGTCGGAACTTTCGGTGGATGAGCCGACGATTTCGATCATCTTGTAGACATGTTCGTTCATGGGGTACTCCCGGGTTGGTGGTTCATTCGCGCAGGCCGCGCGCGTCGAAGAGGATCAGTTCCCAGCGGTTGGTCTCCAGATCGTGTCGCAGGATGTAGGTGCCGCCGTCGTCACCGAGCAGCTTGAAATAGCGGTGATCGGGACCGGGCCAGCGATCCACGATCGCCTCCACCGCGACGGCCCGGCGGCCGATGTGAAACCGCCGCGGCAGGCTCTCGCCGTGCTCGCCGGCACGGGTCTCCACGTCGAGCTCGAGCGGGGTTTCACTCATGCCCTCAGCTTATCACGAGGGTGGCCAGCCGCCGTGCATCGCGCTATCTTCGAAAGCGAACGCTTCGACGAGGTATCACCCCATGAGCATGGCACGCACCCTCGAGACCTGGCTGCGCGAGCGCGGCGTGGACTACGATCTCATCCCCCACCCCCGCACCCTGTCCAGCCGGGAAACCGCCGATGCCGCCCACGTGCCGCCCGACCACATCGCCAAGGCGGTCATCGTGCGTGACGCGGCGGGGAAATTCGCCATGGCCGTGATCCCGGGCGACAGCTGGCTGCGCCTGCACGCCCTTGGCGAGGCCGGCGGCCGCGAATTCGTGCTGGCCGCCGAAGCCGACGTGGACGCGCTGTTCCCGGACTGCGAACCCGGCGCCATTCCACCCATTGGCCCCGCCTACGGACTGGAAACCTACGTGGACGAGGCGCTGCGCAGCCTTGCCAACGTCTTCTTCGAAGCCGGCGATCACCTGGAACTGGTGCGGGTGGACGGCGAGGACTTTCCGAAACTGGTGCCGGATGCCCACTGGGGGCATTTTTCCCATGAGGAGAGGTAATCCAGTCCTGGCAGGTCGCGTCGGGAAAACGGCTGGTCCAGACAGATTTCGGCAAACCCAATTGAATTTGTCGGTTTTCAGGTCATTCTGCATCCAATCACAAATCATGTGTTACCGGTGACACCGGATCCGCAGAAGCTGATACCATGACCACATCACCCATAAGGGAATAACGGGTTTCATGGATCGTTTCGACCGCATCTACGCGCTGCACAAACTGCTCAATGCCCACCGCTATCCGGTGCCCCTGCAGAAAATCATGGACGAGCTGGAATGCTCTCGGGCTACGGCAAAACGCGTCATTCGAGACATGCGGCTTTATCTGGACGCACCGATAGTCTACGACCGGGGACAGGGTGGCTATCGATACGCACAAACCGGGAATGATCGTTTCGAGTTGCCGGGCTTGTGGTTCAGCGCCGGGGAATTGCACGCCTTGCTGGCAGCCGAACAGATCCTTGAACATCTTGAACCCGGCCTGCTGGCATCGGAAATTGCGCCATTGGCCCGCCATATCCGTCAGCTCGTCGAGCACCGACCCGGCGGCCTGCGAGGACTGTCTGGTCGGGTCCATTTCCAACCCGTGGGCCGGCGCACGCCAAATCCCTTGTCATTCCGAAAAGTGGCCGAAGCCCTGGCCACCCGTCACTGTCTCAGCTTCGAATATGCCGGTCGCGCGCGAACCGAACGCACCATACGAAGGGTCTCGCCACTTCGCCTCGTGTACCATCGTGAAAACTGGTATCTGGATGGCTGGTGCCATCTTCGCCGCGCACTGCGCACATTCGCCCTCGAACGCATGGCCGGGGTGCGCATCGAAGAGAAGCGGGCACGCGAGGTTTCGGACGAACGCCTGAATCGCTATTTCGACAGCACATATGGCATCTTTTCCGGCACCCCCAAGCATACGGCGGTCTTGCGCTTTACGCCTGCCCGTGCCCGCTGGGTAGCCGAGGAACAATGGCACCCCGATCAGCAAGGCACACATCTGCCGGATGGCGGATACGAACTCCGTGTGCCCTATTCCGACCCCCGTGAGCTCATCATGGATATTCTCAAATACGGTCCGGACGTCGAAGTCGTCGCGCCCCCATCCCTGCGCAAGGAAGTTGCCCGGCGCCTGTCCACCGCCTTGATGCTCTATCGGGACAGGCTCACGAATTGAGCCTCTTGCCGGTGTAGATTGGGTAGCCATGAGATATCCGCAAATTTGCCGGCATGAAACCCAACATCGATAACAATCCGGATCAACCAGGTACCCGCGTCGAGGGCTGTTTCTTTTGGGGCAAGTTTTCGCCGGAAGATTCTGTTTGCCTCCCCCTGACCTGCCACTGTCTTGATGTCGCCATCGTTTTTCGGGCGCTGTGTGAAATCCCTTCACTTCGGCGTGCACTGGAATCGGCAGCCTGCCGTTCCCTTGGCGATCAGGAACTGGATCGCCTTGCAACAATCACCATGCTCCATGATGCGGGCAAGGCCAATCTGGGCTTTCAATACAAGGTTTTCCCCGATTCACCGTTCAAACCTGCCGGTCATGTGGCGGAGCTGGGACCCCTGTTCGACACGGGTCATGCCGAACTGAACCAGGCCTTTGCCGAAGCCCTCCAGGTCGACAGACTCCTGTCCTGGTTCGAGGAAGAAGGCTGTGGACTGGAGAATTATCTCCTCGCCACCTGGTCCCACCATGGCCGTCCGGTGTACTTTGACCAGGGTCTGGCCGGCAAGATGATAACCTGGGCGGGCTACTGGCGCCCCCATGGCGGTCACAATCCCATGGACGCAGTAGCCGAGCTGGTCACATGGGCGAAAACGGCTTTCCCGGCCGCCTTTGAGCCTGGTGGCACACCCCTCCCCGGATCCCCCCGCCTGCAGCACCTCTTTGCCGGCCTCGTGATGTTGGCCGACTGGCTGGGTTCTCATCCCCACTGGTTTCCCATCCGGGCCATCGACCCCAAAACGCGCCTGGAACATGAACGCGAGTCCGCCCCTCGTGAACTCCGGGCGGTGGGGTTGGACGCCCGCCCCCTGCGCCCCATCCTGCAATCGGGGCCTGCATCCTTCGAGGAACGATTCGGTTTCACCCCCCGCCCCCTGCAAGCGGTGATGCATTCGCAGATCCCGGCAGACCCGGCTACCCGTCTGCTCATCGCCGAGTCGGAAACGGGCTCGGGCAAGACGGAAGCCGCCCTGGACTGGTTCTTCACCCTTCTTGCTGCCGGCGAGGTGGATGGCCTCTACTTCGCACTGCCCACCCGGGTGGCTGCCCGCGAACTCTATACCCGTGTACACGACACCATGAGCCGCTGGTTCCCCGATCCCGCATGCCGCCCGGTCACCGTCCTTGCCGTGCCCGGTTACGCGCAAGTGGATGGCCTGCCCGCTGAACAGATACTGCCGAAACCCGAGGCGGGCAATATCTGGCAAGACGACGACCAGGTTCGCCGGCAGGAACGCATCTGGGCCATCGAACATCCCAAGCGCTTCCTCGCCGCCACCGTGGCCGTTGGCACCATCGACCAGGCCCTCCTCTCTGTGGTGCAGACCAAACACGCCCACCTGCGCGGCGCCTGCCTGGCCCGCAGCCTCCTGGTGGTGGACGAGGTGCATGCCTCCGACCGCTACATGGCCAGTCTCCTGGAACACCTGCTGGAACAGCACCTGGCACTGGGCGGCCGGGCCATGCTTCTCTCTGCGACCCTGGGATCGGAGGCTCGCGAACGTTACCTGGCGGCGGCCCACGGGGAGAATCCCAACCATGCCCAAACGCCGCCCCTGGCAGACTGCCAGAACTTCGCCTATCCCCTGCTCAGCCGCGCCGACGGCAGTACCACGGCCTGCTCCGGCGAAGCGCGTACTAGATCCGTCATTGTCGAAGAGGTTCCCCAGGCCTACACACCCGAAGACCTGGCCGATCGCCTCGTCCGGGCACTCCGCGCCGGCGCCCGGGTCATGGCGGTGATGAACACCGTGAAACGGGCCAATGCCCTGCATCGCGCCCTCGAGGCCCACCCGCACATGGACCCCGACTGGGGTTTTCGTTGCGAAGGCGTGCGCTGCCCACACCATGGCCGCTTCGCCCCCGAGGACCGTCTGCTGCTGGATGCGGCCGTGAGTGCCCGCATGGGCATGGACGGGCCTGACGGGCCCGTACTTCTCATTGGCACCCAAACGCTGGAGCAGAGCCTGGACATCGACGCCGATCTGCTGGTCACCGACCTCGTCCCTGCCGACGTGCTCTTGCAGCGCCTCGGCCGACTGCATCGCCATGACCGGCCCCGTCCGGCAGGCTTCGGGCAGGCCCGCTGCCTGCTTCTGACACCCGATGAAAAGCTGGTGTCGGGGCTGGATAATCAGGGTTTTGTTACAGGACGCTTCCGGCGCATCGGCTGGGGCTTCGGCCCGAATTCGAATGGCATATACGAGGACTTGCGCGCACTCGAGCAAACCCGCCGCAGCTTGCTGGAAACGCCCACGCTCGAAATCCCCGACGACAACCGCAGGCTGGTGGAGGCCGCCACCCATCCCGAGTCGTTGTCCAAGCTGGAAGCAGAAGACGCGCGCTGGGTACGCCACGGCCAGCACGTTCTGGGTGGTGACATTCAGAAAGACCAGCAGGCTGCAACCGTGAACATCCCGTTCAATCGTTGCTTCGGCGATTTCGCCTTCAACGAACTGGGGCTCAAGGTAGCCACCCGTCTGGGAGCGGACGCCCTGCGCCTGCCCCTGGATCGGCAAGTCAAAAGCCCCTTCGGCCAGATCCTGAGCGAAATCACCCTTCCCGAACACCTGGCTCCCAAACAGCCCGATGATACAGTGACAGTCGAAAGAGATGAGGATGGCATCCTCCACCTGCGCTGCGCCGATCGGCGCTACACCTATTCACGCTACGGCCTGGAAAGCAAGGAGAAACCATGAACCTGCTCACCGATCCCCTTATCCCCGTGTTCACATCCCAGGGCCGGGAATACCGTAGTCTGCCCGGCCTGCTGGCCGGTTTGGGCGACGACTCCGTGCAACGCATCGATGGCCTGCAACGCCACCAGGAGGACACCTTTCACGTTTTTCTCTGCTATCTGGCTGGAGCGGTACTGGCTCGCGACGGCGACTGGAACCCGGTGCGAAGCGAAGACTTCTGGCGCGAGAGCCTGCACCTGCTTGCCGGAGAGGCGGGTGACGATGCCTGGAGCCTGGTGGTGGATGACCTTTCCAAACCCGCCTTCATGCAACCGCCACTGCCAAAAGCCGATCATGACAGGCTCAAGCTCCTGGCCAAAACTCCCGACGCACTGGATCTGTTGCAGACAGCCAAGAACCATGACGTCAAACAGGCCCGAGCCGAACAACCTGAACCTTTCGAATGGCTCTACGCCCTCATCAGCCTGCAGACCATGAGCGGTTTCTTAGGCAGCGGGAAATACGGTATAGCCCGTATGAATGGGGGCCATGGTAATCGGCCGGTAGTGGAAATGGTACGTTCCCGGGAACAGGCTCCCCGCTGGCGCGATGCCGTTCTGCGCCTGCAGGACCACCGCCACCAGGTCCTGGACGGAAGCATCCCTTTCCGTGAGGATGGTCTGGTACTGGTCTGGTTACGGACCTGGGATGGCAAGGCCAGTCTTGATCTGTCGGAGCTGGACCCCTTCTTCCTTGAAATCTGCCGACGGCTGCGCCTTTATGGAAACAATGATCATATCGAAAGCGCGGCTGACACCACTTCGAAAGTCCCGCGCATTGCCGCCAAGGAATTGAAAGGCCTGATAAAGGATGCCTGGCTTCCGGTGGATCTCTCCGGCAAGGAAGGTGCCAAGGCCCTTACCGTCTCCGCCAATGGCTGGACTGCGGACCTGATGCGGCGCATTCTCTTCCAGGACACCATCCGCCGCACCCGACTCCAGGAACCGGGCGAAGACTGGCAGGGTGACACATGGCTGCTGGCCTCCGTGCTGGTGCGCGGACAGGGCACAACCGACGGTTTCCACGAACGTCATCTTCCCATCCCCGCTCATGCCAAGCGGCGACTGTTCAAGCTGCAACAGGACGATCCCCTTGCCATCCTGGCCAGAGAAAGTATCGAGCTGGCCGGACTCATGCGGAACCGGGTTCTGAAGCCTGCTGTATTCGCCATCATGCAAGGTGCGCCAGAAAAACTGGCGTTCGACGACGATACCGCAAACGCCTGGTGGAAGCGGTTCACCGCCCGCTTCGAGACCCTCTGGTCCGATGACTACTTTCCCTGGCTCTGGTCTTTGCCCGACCCCCTGGACAAGGACCAAGCACGCCTGGACTGGACCGATCGAATAAAGCGCCATGCCGAGACCGTGTTGCAAGAGGCAGAACAGGCTCTGCCCCGACATACCGGCCGCCTGTGGCACGCCCGGGTCGCCGCTGGACGCGCCTTCTACGGCGCCTTGCATAAACATTTCCCCGACCTCAAGGAGGCCCGCCATGAGCACATCGCCTGACCCACTCGCCCGCACCATCGCCCATGTGGCCGGCACCCTCTCCAGCGAACACTTTCCCACCGGCGAGCGCGCCGCACTCAGGCGGATGGTGCCCGGCCAGCCGCCGCCCCTGTATTTCTACCGCTTTGCCCTGCGCCATCTGCCCGAAACCTGGGAGCGGGACGAAGCGGACTGGATCACCCTTGCCGCCGGGATCGCCCTCATGGCACCGCACGCCCATCGGCCCGGGTCCGGCCTGGGCAAGGCCCTGGGGGAAGGCGGCTACAGCGAGAGTCGCCTTGAGCGCCTGCTGCAGAGCGAAGGCGACACCCGACGCACCTTGCTCCTGCGCGCCGTGCGTTTCCTCGCCGCCAAGACCCGGCCCTTCGACTGGCTGGACGCCGCCCGCCTGCTCCTGACCCGTAACCCGGAAAAGCGCGAACACGTACACCGGCATATCGCCCGCGAGTTCTACACCATCGTCGATCAACAGAAGAAGACCGCCTGACAAGGAGAAATTTCATGTTTCTGCAAATCCACTTTCTCACCAGCTACCACGCCACCCTCCTGAACCGTGACGATGCCGGCCTGGCCAAACGCATCCCTTTCGGCGGCGCCGAACGTCTGCGCGTCTCCAGCCAGTGCCAGAAGCGCCACTGGCGGGAATGGCTCATGGAACAGACCGATTTACCCTCCGGCCTCCGTACCCGCGAATTCTTCGGCCGCGAGATAAAACCGCGTCTGGTGAAAGACGGCATGGACGAGTCGCTGGCCCATGCTCTCACCTTGCATCTGGCCAAGGCCCTGCTCACCGCCGCGGGAGAAAAGGACGCCGTGGACAAAGACACCCTGGCCATGAAACAGCCGGTGCTCTTCGGCAAACCCGAGGCCGACTTCTTCGTCTGGCTCATTGAAGAGGCTGCCAAACAAGGCGATGAGAAAGCCGCTAGCGAGTGGTTGGGCCAACAGATCAAGGAGGGCAAGAAGAACCTCAAGGCCCTCATGAACCAGGCTGGAGTACATGACCTTGCTGCCGGTTTTGAGGGAGCTCTGTTCGGCCGTTTCGTTACCTCCGATATCCTTGCGCGCCTCGATGCGCCCGTGCATGTGGCCCACGCCTTTACCACCCATGCCCTGGATACGGAAGTGGACTTTTTCACGGTAGTGGACGATCTGAACAAGGACGAGGAAACCGGCGCCGCCCACGCGGGAGACATGGAACTTGGCGCGGGAATCTTCTATGGCTACGTGGCCGTGGATATTCCCCTGCTGGTCTCCAATCTCACCGGCGCGAAGGCAAAAGACTGGCGGGAGCAAGACCACGCGGATGCCCGCAAGCTTCTGGAACGACTGATCCACGCCTTCGCCCAGGTCTCACCCGGAGCCAAGCTGGGCGCCACCGCCCCATACGCCCATGCCGAATGGATGCTGCTGGAAACCGGAAACGGTCAACCCCGCAGCCTGGCCAATGCCTATCTCCAGCCGGTAAAGCCATCAAACACGGTTCACCCATTGAAACAGTCCGCCGATGCGGCCGCTGACTATCTCAGCGGGATGGAGCAAATGTACGGCAAGGACGAAGCAGGCCGCTGGGTCTCCAGCCGTCATCCCTGGCCACGGGAATCGGAACCTGTCCTGCCTCTGCCCGAAGCCATCGACAAGGCACTGAACCATGTCTTCGGAGACACGCCATGAAGGCCCTCATCCTGCGCCTGGATGCCCCGCTCATGAGCTTCGGCGGGGTGATGATCGACCAGCACGGCTTCATCGAGCGTTTCCCCGGAACCAGCCTGCTCACGGGCCTTGTCGGCAATGCCCTGGGCTGGAGGCATGGTGATTTCGAACGTCTCGAGGCATTGCAGTCGCGACTCACCTACGCTGCACGATGGGACGTGCCACCCCAGCGCATTGTGGACTATCACACTGCAGATTTGGGTCAGCCGAAAATGCGCGAACCGGGCTGGACCACTCGCGGTGAGCCGGAGCATCGGGCAGGCGGCCAGGCGGCAAAATACGGAACGCATATCCGTTTTCGACATCACTGGGCCGACGGACTCATGACCGTTGCCCTTGCTCTGACGGGAAAAGGCAAACCGGAACTGGACGCCGTGCGCGATGCCCTTGCCCGTCCCGCCCGTCCACTGTTCCTGGGACGCAAGGCCTGCCTGCCCGCCCGCCCCCTGCTCGACCCTGAACCTGTGCGCGAGGGTCCCGATCTCCTCACCATCCTCCGCGAAGTGCCCTGCTGGGATCGACACGGTCGTCCGCAGGATGCGGCAGGAAAGGCGGAGGCCTGCTGGCCTGCCGAGCTGGGTATCCCCGCAGGGACCCGGGGCGAGATCCGCCGCGTCTACGATCTGCGCGACTGGCCCAACCAGCTCCCCGCCGGTAGCCGGGAGCGGGCTGAAGGCACCATCGGAGGCTGACCATGAACCCTTTATACATGATTCAATGCACCCTTGTTCCCAAGGCTTTCATGGCCTTCGCCGGCGAGCAGGGTCTGGATTCCGGTCGTGGCGAGCTGGACCTGGGGTATCTCGGTCATGCCTGGCTCAAGGCCGCCTTTGGCGATTTGGCACCAGGGCGCTGGCGATTGTTCATGCCAGGACCAATGCAACGACAATCCATGCCGGCCCGCATCCTGGCCTATTCCGACCACCCTGCTGAAGCACTCGCGGATCAACTGGCCCGATTTGGCTCCCCATCGGTGGAAGCGGTTTGTCCAACTGATGCGATTCAGGGCAAAACCTTGCCGCGGGAATGGCCAACGAATCGGAACTACGCTTTCGAAGCGTTGTGTTGCCCCGTGGGCCGAAAGGCCAGACAAGGCACCGAGAAGGATGTTTTCCTCCTTGCAGCCGAACAGTCACCGGAAGAAAAGCTGGAGCGGGGACAGGTTTATCAGGACTGGTTCAAAACCCGAGCGGAAGCCGTGGAAGGCGTTCAGATACTGGATGTCGACGTAAACGCTTTCCGTCTGGGGAAAGTGATGCGCAAGACGCAAGACAATCCCCGCAAGCCTCGGCAGGCGATTCGACCACAGGCTGAATTCCGCGGCATCCTCAAAGCCAACGGCAATGGCAGTCTTCTGGCCTTGTTGCGACAGGGGGTGGGTCGCCACCGCGCCTTCGGCTTCGGCATGATCCTGCTTCGTCCCGCCTGATCATGTCCCGCAGCAGCCTGTTTCCCGGCCGGCTTGGACTGGCCGAAAGTCGCATCCCCCATGCGGACCGGCATGGTCTGCTCTGGCTCAGCCGGGGCAATCTCTATGTGGATGACGGAACGCTCCATTTTCTGGCCGCAAAAAGCGATTTGTTCAAACCCGGCGTCTATGCCATCCCTTACCAGTCCGTCTCCATGATTCTCATGGGGCCAGGGACAACGGTCAGCCATGACGCCCTGCGGATCCTGGCTCGTCACGGTACTCTACTGGCAGCCATCGGGGAGGGCGGCATTCGCTTTTACACGGCTCCGCCCATGGGCCAGGGCCATTCGGACGTGGCGCGTTCACATGCGCGACTATGGGCGGATGAGGAGATCCGGCTGGGTGTTGCCCGGCGCATGTATGCATTCCGTTTTGGCCGGGTTCTCCCCCACCGGGACATCACGGTCCTGCGAGGGATCGAGGGCGGACGGGTGAAGTCCATGTACAAAACCCATGCCGAAAAATATGGCATTCCCTGGCGGGGTCGCCGTTACGACCGGCAAAATCCCGGTGCCAACGATATTCCCAATCAGGCACTCAACCACGCAGCCACCTTTGTCGAATCGGCGGCCGATATTGCTGTTGCCGCTGTCGGTGCATTGCCGCCTCTTGGCTTCATCCATGAAGACTCCAGCAATGCCTTTACGCTGGACATCGCTGATCTGTGGCGAGATGAATTCACCGTGCCCCTTGCCTTTTCTGTCGCACGCAAGGTTCTGGACGATCCCGAAAAACTCCTCGAACGGGAGATCCGTTTTACGGCCGCGGCCTGGTTCCGCAAGCGCAAACTTATCCCCGCCATGATCGATCGTATCAAGGAGCTGCTCCATGTCGACGATGACCGTGGTGGTCACCCGTAATGTGTCTCCCCGGATACGGGGTTTCCTGGCCTCTACCATGCTGGAGATGGCCCCGGGAGTCTATAGCTCACCACGCCAGTCTCCGGCCGTGCGTGAGCGTGTTTGGAAAGTTCTGGAAGAATGGTTCGCAAGCGAAAAGGACGCATCCATTGTCATGGTCTGGCGCGATCCGGGGATGCCCGGCGAACAGGCTGTTCGAACACTGGGCCTGCCACCCATCGCTCTGGTCGAAATCGATGGCCTCATTGTCACGCACCGCCAAATGGATACAGAGACAGCACAAATCAAATGGGAACGGACTTTCTCAGGGAAACGAGATGACAGAAAACCTGGTTAATTTTTAGCTCTTTAAAAATTCGTATAAAATCAAGCGGTAACACACAAGAGTCTTCCCCGCACACGCGGGGATCGACCCGCGCCCGAGTACACCGACATCTTCGACGCCGCGTCTTCCCCGCACACGCGGGGATCGACCCTATATTGGCGAGCCAATATTGTTGCTTACGGAGTCTTCCCCGCACACGCGGGGATCGACCTGTAGTCGCCGCGGCGCTGATATCGGCGGCCAAGTCTTCCCCGCACACGCGGGGATCGACCTTTCCAACGAGCTCGCGCCCGTACTCTCCGGGCGTCTTCCCCGCACACGCGGGGATCGACCGCGCACGGGATTCCGTACCTTCACGGTGGACGGGTCTTCCCCGCACACGCGGGGATCGACCGGGCGATATCGTCAACGCCTGGACTGAGGCCAGGTCTTCCCCGCACACGCGGGGATCGACCGTTGTTGCGCGTGGTTCGTTAAGGTTCTGGCAAGTCTTCCCCGCACACGCGGGGATCGACCTCCCGTCGATGTTCCACAGT
>JALVBM010000205.1 GCA_027010665.1 Chromatiales bacterium | reverse complement strand
CGCCCGCCGATCATCTTCTCGATGATCTCCGGCGGCTTGCCGCTCTCGGCCGCCTGGGCGGCGAAGATTTCCTTCTCCTTCTCGATCACCTCGGCCGGCACGTCGGCCTCGGAGACGGTCATCGGCCGGCTGGCGGCGATGTGCATGGCGATGTCCTTGCCCAGGGTGTCGTTGCCACCCTCCAGATCCACGACCACGCCGATGCGATTGCCGTGCATGTAGGTATGCAACTGGCCGCTGGCCTCGATGATGGCGAAACGGCGAATGGCCATGTTCTCGCCGATCTTGGCGATCAGGGCCTTGAGCGCCTCGCCGATGGTAGTGCCTTCCTCGCCCGGCATGGGCAGATTGAGCAGTTCGTCCAGATCGGCCGGGTTGTTGGCCAGCACCTGATCGGCCACGGCATCGACGAACTTGCGGAAGTTCTCGTCCTTGGCGACGAAGTCGGTCTCGCAATTGACCTCGACGATGGCGGCACGCTTGCCGTCGTCGGAAGTCTTGATCACGACCAGGCCTTCGGCGGCCGTGCGGCCGGCCTTCTTGTCGGCCTTGGCCATGCCCGTCTTGCGCAGGTGTTCGATGGCCGCATCGATGTCGCCGTCGGTTTCGACCAGGGCCTTCTTGCATTCCATCATGCCGGCGCCGGTGCGCTCACGCAGTTCCTTGACCATTGCTGCAGTGATTGCCATGTGCGTATTCCTCTTTAGGGTAAAGACGTTTGTTCGGTAAATGCGGATTTCGGTTCGTTACCGGAACCGGATTCGAAAAAGGGGGCCAGGCCCCCTTTTCCGTTCACCCGGTCGCCGTGCTTATTCGGCGGCGGCTTCGCTGCCTTCGGCCGGTGCATCGGCCGTGGCGGTTTCGGCCGGGGTTTCCTCGCTGGCAGCTTCCGCCGGCTCGGCCTTCTTCACGGCGGCTTTCTTGCGCACCGCCTTCTTGCGGGCCGGTTTGGGTGCTTCCCCGGCTTCGCCGGCCGGCTCGGCCGGCCCACCGGTGGCCGCGGAAGCGCGACCCTCGAGAATGGCCTTGGCCGCACTCTGGGCGTAGAGCGTGATGGCGCGAATGGCATCGTCGTTGCCCGGGATCACGTAATCGATGGGATCCGGATCGTTGTTGGTATCCACCACGCCGACCACGGGGATGCCCAGCTTCTTCGCTTCCTGCACGGCAATCTTCTCGTGACCGGTGTCGATCACGAACAGGGCGTCGGGCAGGCCGTTCATGTCCTTGATACCGCCGAGGCTGCGCTCCAGTTTGGCCCGCTCGCGGGACAGCTGCAGGACTTCCTTCTTGTTCAGGCCCTCGAAGGCGCCCTCGGCTTCCATGGCCTCCAGATCCTTGAGCCGCTTGATGGACTTCTTCACGGTCTGGTAGTTGGTCAGCATGCCGCCGAGCCAGCGGTGATTCACATAGGGCATGCCGCAGCGCTCGGCCTCTTCCTGGATGATGTCCTGGGCGGCGCGCTTGGTGCCGACGAACAGGATGGTGCCCTTCTTGGCCGCCAGGGAACCGAGGAAGTTCATGGCTTCCTCGAACAGCGGCAGGGTCTTTTCCAGGTTGATGATATGGATCTTGTTGCGCTCCCCGAAGATGTAGGGAGCCATTTTCGGGTTCCAGAAGCGGGTCTGGTGGCCGAAGTGCACGCCAGCCTCGAGCATCTGGCGCATGGTAACGTCAGTCATTGAGAGTCTCTCCTGTTGGGTTGGACCTCCATGCACCCCATCTGCCAACCCCGCGCGGGGCACCCGGACAGACGTGTCGGTGCATGTGTGAATTTCACCGGTGGTGGCGGCGACGAACCGCGAAATACCGGCGTTAGGGTTTGCGCAAAACGCGCGCGCTTTATACCATAAACGGCTTTGCACAACAACGGACACCCCGCCACAGACCGCGCCAGCCCGTCCTTTGCCGGGAACCTGCCGCTCCTGTTGCACTCCAACGGCCATTGAGCCGGACAACCCCAAACAGACCACACAATATATGAGTGTAAATATCAAGACGCCCGAGGAAATCGAGAAGATGCGCGTCGCCGGCCGCCTGGCGGCCGAGGTCCTGGAGATGATCGAACCCCATGTACAGCCCGGTATCACCACCGCCGAGCTGGACCGGATCTGTCACGACTACATCGTCAACGAACAGCAGGCCATTCCGGCACCGCTCGACTACCACGGTTTCCCCAAGTCCATCTGCACTTCGGTGAATCACGTGATCTGTCACGGCATCCCCAACGAAAAGCGGCTGAAGAAGGGCGACATCGTCAACATCGACATCACCGTGATCAAGGACGGCTATCACGGCGACACCAGCAAGATGTTCTTCGTCGGTGAGCCCTCCATCCAGGCCCAGCGCCTGACGCGGGTGGCCTACGAGTGCCTGCGCATCGGCATCGAGCAGGTGCGCCCGGGTGCCCGCCTCGGCGACATCGGTCATGCCATCCAGCAACACGCCGAAGCGCACAACTACTCGGTGGTACGCGAATACTGCGGCCACGGCATCGGGCGCAAGTTTCACGAGGATCCCCAGGTTCTCCATTACGGCACACCGGGGACCGGTCTCACGCTGGAACCGGGCATGACCTTCACCATCGAGCCCATGATCAACGCCGGCAGGCGCCAGGTGAAACTGCTCAAGGACGGCTGGACCGTGGTCACCAAGGACCATTCCCTGTCCGCCCAGTGGGAGCACACCATCCTGGTCACCGACTCCGGCCACGAGGTGCTGACGAAACGCAGGGAAGAAGAGGACTTCTGATGCCGGCCACGCTGGATGCGGAGCTGTTCGACGCCGAACGCTTCGATGCCGCCCTGGCAGCCGGCGAACCGCCCCTGCCCCTGTTCCGCGAGGCCCTGAAGACGGCCCATGCTGTCCTCGTCGAACGCTTTCACCAGGGTCGCGCCGCCACGGAACTGGTACACGCCCGGGCCGCCCTGATCGATGCCCTGCTCCAGCGCGCCTGGCGGCGCCATCTGCCGGACGATTCGCCCGACATCGCCCTGGTGGCTGTCGGCGGCTATGGCCGCGGCGAGCTGCATCCGGCCTCCGACATCGATCTGCTGATTCTGCTGCGCGACGGGGACGAGCCCTGGCAGGACGGGATTTCCGCCTTTCTGACCTTCCTCTGGGACATCGGCCTGGAAGTCGGCCAGAGCGTGCGCAACGTGCAGGAATGCGTGACCGAGGCCACCCGCGACATCACTGTGGCCACCAACATCCAGGAATCGCGCCTGCTGCTCGGCGCCCGCGAACTCTACGACGAACAGCGCCGCCTGTGCAGCCCTGAGCACATCTGGCCCGGCCCGGCCTTCTTCACCGCCAAATGGGAAGAGCAGATCGAACGCCATGCCCGCTATCAGGACACCGGCTACAACCTCGAGCCCAACATCAAGGAAAGCCCCGGCGGCCTGCGCGACATCCAGATGATCGGCTGGGTGGCCAAGCGTCACTTCGGTGCCGATACCCTGGCCGAGCTGGTGGATCACGGTTTTCTCACCGCAGACGAGTACCGCATCCTGCACGAGGGCCAGGCCTTCCTGTGGCGGGTGCGCTTCGGCCTGCATGTGCTGGCCCGGCGCCGGGAGGATCGCCTGCTGTTCGACTACCAGCGGGAGCTGGCCCGCCAGTTCGGCTACCGGGACACGCCCCAGCGCCTGGCCGTGGAACAGTTCATGAAGCAGTACTACCGCACGGTAATGGAACTGTCGCGGCTCAACGAGATGCTGCTGCAGCTCTTCCAGGAAGAAATCCTGTACACGGACCAGTCGGAGGAGCCCGTTCCCATCAACCGCCGTTTCCAGGCCCGCCGGGGGTTTCTGGAAGTCACCCGTGAAAACGTCTTCCGGCGCTACCCCTTCGCCCTGCTGGAAGTGTTCCTGTTGCTCGAGCAGCATCCGGAACTGAAGGGCGTGCGCGCCAACACCATCCGCCTGATCCGCCGCGATCGTGAACTGATCGATCCGGACTTTCGCGCCGATCTGCGCAACCGCAGCCTGTTCATGGAGATCATGCGCCAGATCGAGGGCGTGACCCACGAGCTGCGTCGCATGAACCGTTACGGCATCCTCGCCGCGTACCTGCCCGAATTCGGCAAGATCGTCGGCCAGATGCAGCACGATCTGTTCCACGTCTACACCGTGGACGAACACACCCTGATGGTGATCCGCAACCTGCGCCGTCTCACCGTGCCCGAGTTCCGGCACGAATTCCCCTTCTGCAGCGAGCTGATCCAGACCATCCCCAAGCAGGAACTGCTGCTCATCGCCGC
>JALVBM010000204.1 GCA_027010665.1 Chromatiales bacterium | reverse complement strand
ACCGGAGTCCTCAGCAGCACCTCCGCCTTGCTCACCTTGCTCAGTGGCACCTGCATGGTGAACTGGCCGTGGTGGATGGACTGTTCGACATAGGCGGTGTTGCCGCTCACCCGGGTGAGGGTGCCTTCGCGGCGTTGGCCCTGTTCGGTGTAGAGGCGCACTTCGTGATCGAGATAGTCGCCGAGGTGGTTGATGTCGATGGGGTGGTAGCGTTCCTCGTAGCGGATGCGGGGCTTGCGCTTCACCACCTTTCGGGGTTCGTCGTCGAGGAACAGGCGGCGGAAGCGGCTGCCGAAGGCGGCGCGGCGGCCCTTGTAGAAGGCGAAGGCAAGATCGGTGACCGGTTCGCCATTGACCTTCACCTGCAGATCGAGCATCTGCGGGATGTCCTCGGGCTTGAACAGGGCCAGGCCGTCGGGGGTAACGTCCTCGGGCCAGCTCAGGCTGACCTCGATGTCGCGGGGATCGGTAAGATAGCGGCGGTAGGCTTCGCGCAGGCCAGGGCCCGGCACGATGCCCCAGAGGTTGGCGAAATAGGCGGCGGGCTGGCTGGCCTCTTCGTGGATGTATTCACCGATGCCCATCTCCGAGAGCCGGGCACAGTAGGTGACCATGCGCTTGACGTAACCCCGATCGGCCACCCGCACCCGCATGGGCCCGACCCGGGGCTTGTGGGGGGTGGGTACCTGGTCCTGCAGCGGCGTGCCGAGGAAGCCGTCGACGGTGTTCTTCACCTGGAGGGCGAAGGCGTTGCGGGCGGCCAGTTGCAGGCTCCAGGTGAACTCCTCGGTGATGTTGTCGATGTCGAAGCCGGCGTCGGCGTCGAAGACCACGGCGTCATAGCCCATGTCGCGCAGTTCGCGGGGGCCCATGAACAGGCGGCCGCCGCAGAGCCTGCTCACGCCGGCGAGATCCAGGTTCAGCTCGTTGATGACCTGTTCGAGCTGATCGGTGAGTTCGCCATACAGATCCAGCCGTACGCCCTCGGTGCGCAGATGCAGGCTGGCGGGCACGCGGTTGTTCTGCACGTCGCCCAGATCCCGCATCAGGTACCAGATGTTGGGCGTGTCGTAGGTGATGCTTTCGATGGTGATGGTATCGGCCGGCCGGCGCAGATCCAGGCGGATGTCGTGCACGCTGGCCTCGCCGGAGAGGGTGGTTTCGATGTCGCCCCAGCGCAGGGTGGCCACGGGCCGCAGCGGGCCTTCGGCCAGGCGGGTCATGAGGTCGTCGATGCGGCTGTGCAGATAGAGCTTGATGGCGCCGTAGGCCAGCAGCGGTGCGGCAACCAGCACGATGGCGAGCGTGCGGATCTTCATGCTGGCCGGTTTCCGTGGGTGCCGTTCGTCCGCCGCCCGAAGGCGGGAGGCGAAAAGCGCAATCCTGATGCCATGCCGGTTCCCTGTGTTTCCGGATGAAGCCTGTGGCCGCGGGGGCGGGCAGCCGGTTTTTCAGGAGGTTAGCAGAAACCCGGCGGGGACGACAGGTCAGAACATCTCCAGCGGATCCACGTCGATGGACCAGCGTACCCGGCGTCCGGTCTTGTCCGTCTCGAGCGCCTGCAGCCAGGGGCCGAGCAGGGCCTGCAGGGGGGCGCGGGCATCGGCCTGCAGCAGCAGCTGGGCACGGGTGCGGCCGGCGCGGCGCTCCATGGGCGAGGGCATGGGGCCGAACAGTTCCACGCCGGCATGGCCCTGCTGTTCGGCCAGTTCCCGGGCGCGGGCCAGGAAGGCCAGCGGCGCGGCCGGATCCACCGCCTCGGCCCGCAGCAGGGCCAGATGGCTGAAGGGCGGCAGCTCGGCCAGCCGGCGTTCGTCGAGCAGGGCCCGGGCGAAACGACCGTAGTCCTGGCGCAGCAGCGAGCGCAGCAGGGGCGAGTCGGGATGATGGGTCTGGATCAGGACCTCGCCCGGCGTCTCGGCCCGGCCGGCGCGGCCGGCCACCTGCAGCACCAGTTGCCCGAGGCGCTCGGCGGCCCGGAAGTCGGCGGAGAACAGGCCGTAGTCGGCGTCCAGCAGGCCCACCAGGGTGAGCGCCGGGAAGTGATGACCCTTGGCCAGCATCTGGGTGCCCACCAGGATCTGCGCCCCGCCGGCGTGGATGCGTTCGAACAGGGCCTGCAGCGAACCCTTGCGCCGGGTGGTGTCGCGATCGATGCGCAGCACCGGCACCTCCGGGAAGCGTCCGGCGAGGAAGTCGGCGACCCGCTCGGTGCCGTAGCCCATGTGGATCAGCTCGCCGCTGCCGCAGGCGGGACAGGCGGCCGGCAGGGGGCGCTCGCTGCCGCAGTGATGGCAGCGCAGCCGGTTTGTGCGGCGGTGCACGGTCATGTGCGCGTCGCAGCGGGAACAGCGGGCGTGCCAGCCGCAGGCGTGGCACATGAGCACCGGGGCGAAGCCGCGGCGGTTGATGAAGATCATCACCTGGTTGCCGGCCTCGAGATGGGTGGCCATGCGCGCCAGGAGCTGGGCCGACAGGCCCTCCTGCAGCTTCTGGCTGCGCACGTCGAGCAGGCGGCATTCCGGCGCCACCGCCCCGCCGGCCCGCCCGGAGAGGTGCAGGCGGGTCAGCCGGCCGCGGGCGCAGTTCTCCAGGCTCTCGAGTGAGGGCGTGGCCGAGCCGAGCACGATGGGCACGTCGAGATTGCGCGCCCGCAGCAGGGCCAGATCCCGGGCCGAGTAGCGAAAGCCGTCCTGCTGCTTGAAGGAGAGATCGTGCTCCTCGTCCACCACGATCAGGCCGGGCCGGGCCAGCGGCGTGAACAGGGCCGAGCGGGTGCCGACGATCACGCCGGCCTCGCCGGCGCGGGCGGCCAGCCAGGCGCGCAGGCGTTCGCGGTCGTTGAGTCCCGAGTGGAGCACGGCCACCGGCGTTGCCAGCCGTTCCCGGAAGCGCTGCAGCAACTGGGGCGTGAGGCCGATCTCCGGCACCAGCACCAGGGCCTGGCGGCCGGCGGCCAGGGTGCGCTCGATCAGGCGCAGATAGACCTCGGTCTTGCCGCTGCCGGTCACGCCGTCGAGCAGGAAGCCGTGATAGCCGGTATCGGGCACCGCGTCGATGGCGGCTTGCTGCTCGGGGTTGGGCTCGGGACCGGTGACGGGCGAGGCGACGGGTTCGGGCAGCAACGCCGTATCGGTCTCGCGCGTGACGAGTCCCCGTTCCACGAGGCGCTGCATGGGGCCATGCCAGTCGAAGTCCAGGGCGCCCAGTTGCGCGCTGTCCAGGCCCGCCGGCTGGGCCTGCAGCATGGCGAGCAGGTGGCGCTGGCGGGGTGCGCGGGCGAGCGTTGCCTCATCGGCGGTGCGGCCGGCATCGGCGAGGCGGTAGCGCACGGCCTCGGGCACCCGGGCCGGCTGGCCCTGGCGCAGCAGGGCCGGCAGGGCCTGCTGGATCACCTCACCGATGGGATGCTGGTAGTAGGCGCTGGCCCAGCGCAGCAGCAACAGCAGTTCCGCATCGAGTACCGGCTCGTCGTCGAGCACCGCCAGGGCCGGGCGCAGGCGCTGGCGCGGGACTTCGCTGCGCGTGTCCGTCTCCAGCAGCACGCCCACCACCCGCCCCCGGCCGAAGGGCACCCGGATGCGCACGCCCGGCGGTGGCGGTGCCGTCAGCCCCTTTGGCGGAAGGTAGTCGAAGCTGCGTCGCAGGGGGGTGGGGATGGCGATGCGCAGGATGAAAGGCGGCGAATCGGTCACGGCAACGGGCGGGAGGAGAGGGGCAAGTTGGCGGCGTTTCCTGAAGTCATTTCGAGGTTGTCCGGACTAAGTCCTTGTCGCTGTTTGGGGCGTCGGGTTATCCACAAAAGCTGTGGATAAGTTTGTGGATGATTTGGGGGATTTGCCAATCAGGCCGCATGAATCTTACCGTTCTGTTAAATTGGCGATATTTTGAACGACACATAAAGATCAATATATTCAGTGGCTTGCGCTATTTTCATAGCGCCTTTGCCACGTTTGTTGCGATTTTGTGACGTAAACCCCTGTAATTTCGGGGGCCTGTGCATAAACCCCGGGCATGAGCGGTGCGAAAGACCTCAATCCGGTGCCGGCAGGCCGTCGATGCTGCGCCGGTTGTGGCGTTCGCGATAGGCCTCCAGCCCTTCCTCGCCCTTCCTGCGGGCCCAGTCGAGCAGCTCGCGACGGTCGCCGCGATAGTCCATCAGGGGCACGCCGAAACCGCAGGATGTCTGGATCCGCTCCACGGCGATGCGGAAGTACTGGCGCAGGCCGGGCGGGGGTTCGCCGAAGTGCTCGCCGCACCGGGTCCAGTCGGGGTGGCCGTGGCCGATCACCTCGCCGCGCCCGTACAGGCGCAGGATGCGCGGCGG
>JALVBM010000203.1 GCA_027010665.1 Chromatiales bacterium | reverse complement strand
TCGCAGGTGGTCAGGGCCAGGTCGTTCTTGTCCAGGCCGCTGCCCATGGTGGCATTGCCCTGGGGATCCATGTCCACCAGCAGCACGCGGCGTTTCGTGGCCGCGAAGGAAGCCGCCAGGTTGATGCAGGTGGTGGTCTTGCCCACTCCCCCCTTCTGGTTGGCAATGGCGATGATGCGACCCATGATGGTGTTCCTCTCGCGCGGTTCGGATACGGCGTTTCAGTCGGCGCTCGCCCGCACCACCAGCAGATGGCGCTCGGCGTCCAGCCCGGGGACGGCCAGCCGGTGCACGGCCTCCAGCACCCAGCCCGCCGGCAGGGCCGCCACCTCGGCCTCCGGATAGACGCCCTTCATGAACAGGAAGCGCCCGTCCGGTGCCAGCAGGTGCGCGGCCTGGTCGATCAGCTCGGCCATGCCGGAAAAGGCCCGGCTGACGATGCTCGAATAGCGCTCGTCCGGGTGGAAATCGGCCACCCTGCACTGTACCACATCCGCGTTGTCCAGCCGAAGCGCCGCCACCGCCTGGACCAGGAAGCGCGCCTTCTTGCCGTTGCTGTCGAGCAGGGTGAAATGCCGCCGCGGCGAGACCAGCGCCAGCGGAATCCCCGGCAGCCCCGCCCCGCTGCCCACGTCCAGCACCCGCTCGCCGTGCAGGTACGGCAGCACCGCCAGCGAATCGAGCAGATGCCGCACCACCATCTGCGCCGGCTTGCGCACCGCGGTCAGGTTGTAGGCCCGGTTCCACTTGGCCAGCAGCGCCACGTAGTCGAGCAGCTTCGCCTGGACCTCTGCGGGAATGTCCAGCTCCAGGGCCTCGATACCTTCGGCGAGGAGTCGGGCGGGGTCTTCGGTCATGGCTGTATTGGGGGTTGGTGGAAAGAACACGGAGGGCACGGAGACACGGAGAACACGGAGGATGCAAAAGTTTGCAGGAAACGGCGCCCCCGCGCGATTACTCGGTAGCCGGGGTCGGGGCACTGGTAGCTTGGGGAAATGGACCTGTCCACGTTTTTACCCGCTACTCGTCCCCAACTACCCGCTACCGTTCTTTTCGCGGCGAGGGCGCCGCTCCTCCAGTATTCGCATCAAAATGCAATCCCGTGCCATTTCAAATGTCTGTGTCAACGGATATACGAAACATTTAAACAACTCCGTGCTCTCCGTGTCTCCGTGCCCTCCGTGTCATTACCGACGTACCCGAATCTATTTTCCAATCGCGATGTCGGTCATCTTGTCCAGCGCGCCGCGCATTTTCCTGACAATGGCGTCGCGGTCTTCGATGTCGTGGCGGTCGGCGATGTATTCGGGATCGTTGTAGCCCAGCCAGACCTGGCCCTTTTCGTCCTGCCAGGCCAGGGCCTTCATGGGCAGGTCGATGCCGGCGGTCTGTCTGGAGGTGAACATGTGGCTGCCGAGTTTGGGGTTGCCGAACACCAGCAGCTCGGTGGGGCGCAGCTCGATGCCCACGGCCCGGGCCCGGGCGGCGTGGTCCCAGCGCAGGGCGATGGTGATGCCCTTCTTCTTCAGGGCATTCTCCAGCCGGTCGAGGGTCTCCTTCACGCTGTAGGGGCTGCGCTTGACGATCAGGCCGTCCACGTCATCGTCGTCATCGGCATGGACGACGGCGGTGATTCCGAGCAGCAGGATGATGAGGGGCAGGAACAGACGTTTCATGGTGAAGCCTCCTTGGTCGTTGTTGTTTGTTGCCGGCGGGATACGAACGGGACCGGCATTTCGGCCGGGATGGGCGGAATCCTCCCCGCTGGATGGATGACGTCAGCCGGCGCGCTTTTGTTCCGGCCGGCTGCCGCGATGCTTCTTCAGGTGCACCAGCAGCAGCGAGACGGCCGCCGGGGTGACGCCGGGGATGCGGGCCGCCTCGCCGAGGGTGGCCGGGCGCCGGCGCTGGAGCTTTTCCAGCACCTCGGCGGACAGGCCCCGCACCGAGGCGAAATCGAAATCGGCCGGGACCGGGGTGTCCTCGTGGCGGCGTGCCCGTTCGATTTCCTCGCGCTGGCGATCAATGTACCCGGAATAGCGGGCCTGGATCTCGACCTGTTCGGCAACTTTGGGATCGGCGACCGGCTCGCCGGCGCCGGGCAGGGTCATCAGGGCGGCGTAGTCCACGCCGGGGCGGCGCAGCAGTTCCAGCAGGCTCGCCTCCCGGGACAGCGGCTGGCCGAGCACCCGCTGCGCGTCGTCTTCGGACAGGGTTTCCGGGCGCAGGCGGGTGCGCGCCAGGCGTTCGCTCTCCCGCTCGATGGCCTCGCGCTTTTCGCTGAAGGCGGCCCAGCGCGTGTCGTCCACCAGGCCCAGTTCGCGGCCCCGTTCGGTCAGGCGCAGATCGGCGTTGTCCTCGCGCAGCATCAGGCGATACTCGGCGCGGCTGGTGAACATGCGGTAGGGCTCGCTGGTGCCGCGGGTGATCAGATCGTCGATCATCACGCCGATGTAGGCCTCGTCGCGGCGCGGGCTCCAGGGCTCCCGATCATGGGCCAGGCGGGCGGCGTTGAGGCCGGCGATCAGGCCCTGGGCGGCGGCCTCCTCGTAGCCGGTGGTGCCGTTGATCTGGCCGGCGAAGAACAGGCCGGCCAGATGGCGGGTCTCCAGCGAGGGCTTCAGATCCCGCGGGTCGAAGAAGTCGTATTCGATGGCGTATCCGGGGCGGGTGATGTGGGCCTGCTCGAAACCGCGGATCGAGCGCACGAATTCGCGCTGCACGTCGAAGGGCAGGCTGGTGGAGATGCCGTTGGGATAGACCTCGCGGGTGTTCAGGCCCTCCGGCTCGACGAAGATCTGGTGGGATTCGCGTTCGGCGAAGCGCACCACCTTGTCCTCGATGGAGGGACAGTAACGCGGGCCGACGCCCTCGATGACGCCGCTGTACATGGGCGAGCGGTCCAGCCCGCCGCGGATGATCTCGTGGGTGCGTGCCGTGGTGTGGGTGATGTGGCAGGGCACCTGCCGGGGGTGTTCTTCCGGGCGGCCGAGGAAGGAGAACACCGGCACCGGCGTATCGCCCGGCTGGGGCTCGAGCTGGCCGTAGTCGATGGTCGCCCCGTCGATGCGCGGTGGCGTCCCGGTCTTGAGCCGCTCGACCCGAAAGGGCAGTTCGCGCAGGCGCGCGGCCAGGGCATTGGCCGGCGGATCGCCGGCGCGGCCGCCCTCGTGGGAGGTGAGGCCCACGTGGATGCGCCCGCCGAGGAAGGTGCCCACGGTGAGCACCACCGCCCGCGCCCGGAAGGTGATGCCGAGCTGGGTGACCACACCGGTGACCCGCTCGCCCTCCACCACCAGATCCTCCACCGCCTGCTGGAACAGGGTGAGATTGGGCGCCTGTTCCAGCGCCTCGCGCACCGCCTGGCGGTAGAGCTGGCGGTCGGCCTGGGCGCGGGTGGCGCGCACCGCCGGCCCCTTGGAGGCGTTGAGAATGCGGAACTGGATCCCGGCCCGATCGATGGCCCGGGCCATCAGCCCGCCGAGGGCATCGATCTCCTTGACCAGGTGCCCCTTGCCGATCCCGCCGATGGCCGGATTGCAGCTCATCTGCCCGAGGGTGTCGAGATTGTGGGTCAGCAGCAACGTGCGCGCGCCGCTGCGGGCGGCCGCCAGCGCCGCCTCGGT
>JALVBM010000202.1 GCA_027010665.1 Chromatiales bacterium | reverse complement strand
GTTGCCGGAGACGTTGACGTTGCACAATGACGACACGCCGCTGGTGCTCAACGGGGCCGGCATCCGGCGCAAGTTCTTCTTCAGGATCTACGTCGGCGCGCTGTATCTGCCCCGCAGGGTCGGAACCGCGGAAGCCGTGCTTGCCCAGCCGGGACCGAAACGGGTGCGCATGCACTTTCTCTACGACGAGGTGCCGCGCGCGAAGCTGGTGAAGGGCTGGGAGGAAGGCTTCGAGGCCAATCAGGATGCCGCCTCGCTGGCGAAACTGCACCCGCGTCTTGAGCGCTTCAACGCCCTGTTTCCGGATGTGAAGCGTGGCGACGTGATCGATCTGGATTATCTGCCGGGCCGGGGCACGGAAGTCTGGATCAACCATTCCCTGGCCGGCAGCATCGAGGGCGGGGACTTCTACCGGGCCCTGCTGATGGTGTGGCTGGGGGCGCAACCGGCCGACGCGGATCTGCGCGAGGCGATGCTCGGCGCCGACTGAGCGCCGGCACCGTCGAACTCAGCGGGTCGCCAGGGCCGGATGCCGGCCCAGATGCCGTTCGGCCCGGCGGCGCCGTTCCTTGCCCAGCTGTTCGGCCAGAAAGATTTCCAGCGCCGCTTCCGCGTCCTCCCGGCTCGCGTATGGTCCCTGATCCGGACCACGACGGATGGCAAAGTACCACTGCCCGTTCTCGGTATAGAAGCGATCGGAGCGGAACGGCGGATAGGTGGACGTCCGGGCCTGCATGATGTCTTCGCCTGTCATGATTCCTCCTCGATTCCCTGTGTGTCTTGTCATTCCTTCGATTCCAGCATAGCCGCCGGACGGCCCCGCGGCTGTCGGGCGATGCGGAAAACGGTGTAGGAATCGTCTGACAGCGCGGAAGCGGGTACCCTAGAGCACCGGCGCGAACAGGCGGGCGATGCGGGCACCGAGCCGGAACAGCCAGGGACGACTGGCGAACTCGGCCATCTCCAGCTCACGACAGCGTGCGAAATCCGCCTCCAGCATGGCCTCGGTTTCGCGCACGAAGTCGCGATCGGCGAACAGCAGGAAGATCTCGAAGTTGAGCCGGAAGGAACGGTTGTCGAGATTGGCGGTGCCCACGCCGGCGAGAGCGTCGTCCATCAGGAAGGCCTTCTGGTGCAGGAAGCCGTCCCGGTAGCGGAAGATGCGGATCCCCACCGGCAGGGTCTCTTCCAGATAGGCAAAGCTCGCCATGTAGACCAGGCGGTGATCGGCCCGTTCCGGGATCATCAGGCGCACGTCCACGCCGCGCAGGGCGGCCAGTTGCAGGGCGCTGACGATGGTGTCGTCCGGCACGAAATAGGGGCTGACGATCCACAGGCGCTTGCGGGCCATGTGGATGATTTCGGTGAACATCAGGCCGCAGGTCTCCAGTTCGTCGGCCGGCCCGCTCGGCAGCACCAGCACCCGCTGGCCCGGTGACTGGACCTCCACCTCCCAGGCCAGATCCGGGATCTCGCCGGTCATGGATTTCCAGTCCTCGAGAAAGGCCAGCTGCACCCCCAGCGCCGCCGGGCCGTGCACCTCCACATGGGTGTCCCGCCAGGGACTCAGCTTCGGATCCCTGCCCAGATATTCATCGCCCACGTTGTGGCCGCCCACCCAGGCGCGCAGGCCGTCGGCCACCACGATCTTGCGGTGGTTGCGGAAGTTGAGCTGGTAGCGGCGCGGATTGCGATGGGTACGGCCATGGAAGGGCTGCACCGCCACGCCGGCCGCGCGCAGTGCCTGCAGATAACGCTCGGGCAGATCGAAACTGCCGATGGCGTCGTACATGAACAGCACCCGGACCCCTTCCT
The DNA here is from genome assembly GCA_027010665.1 of Chromatiales bacterium. GTDB lineage: Bacteria > Pseudomonadota > Gammaproteobacteria > UBA6429 > Thiohalophilaceae > JALSSV01. The sequence continues at coordinate 8,964 of JALVBM010000202.1, read as the reverse complement.
TCGCCCGGGCGATCAGCCTCTGCTGCAGCGCCCGGCCCAGCCCGTCGTCGTGCACGATGTAGAACTGCACCAGCAGGTAATCCCGGGCCTGGTCGATGCCGGCGAAGATCGCCTCGAAGGTGGCCTCGCCATCGATCAGCAGCCGCGCCCGGTTGCCGCTGGTGAAGGGCATGGCGGCCAGATTCTCGAACACCGTCAGATCCCGTTCCTCGGGCGAGAAGGTGGCCTTCAGCGTCGGCAGGTGGCGATCGGCCACCGCCTGGGCCAGGGCCTGCAGCGGCTGGCGCCCTTCCCGCCGGGCGAGTACGTAGCCCACGAACTTGCGCTCGCCGAAGACGAGGAAGGCCGGCAGCGCCACCAGCGGGAACATCACCAGGAACAGCGACCAGGCGATGGCCCCCTGGGGCGTGCGCGCGTTGAGCAGGGCCGTGACCGCGGCGACGAGACCGGCCAGGTGCAGCAGGGCGACGAGGACGCCCAGCACCGGCGAGAGCTGGGCCAGGAAGAGATCCAGTTCCATGGGCGCACATCATCCCACAAAACGGGGCGGCCTCAACCCCGCTTGATCGTTCTCCAAACGATCTCTAGACTGGAGAACGTATGGAGAACGTGTTTTCGGCGACGGTTCCCCATGCAAGCGCTCACCAACTCCAGAACCCTGTAGTAGTGGAGGTGTCCCATGCAACGCTCCCGTTTCTGGAAGCGGGCCATCGTGCTCGTGGACATGAACGCCTTCTTCGCCGGCATCGAGCAGCGCGACGATCCGGCCCTGCGCGGCCGTCCGGTGGCCATCACCAACGGGCTGACCGGCACCTGCATCATCACCTGCTCCTACGAGGCGCGGGCCGCCGGCGTGCATACCGGCATGCGCCTGCGCGAGGCGCTGGAACGCTGCCCCGATCTGATCCAGCGCCCGTCCCGGCCCGAGCGCTACGCCGCGGTCTCCACCGCCATCATGCAGGCCCTGCACGACGTCTGCCCCGACGTGGAGATCTTCTCGGTGGACGAAGCCTTCGTGGACGTGACCCCCTGCCAGAAGCTCCACGGCCCGCCCGAGCGCATCGCCCGCCTGCTCAAGGACGCGGCCACCGCGGCTTCCGGCGTCACCTGCTCGGTGGGCCTGTCCGGCGACAAGACCACGGCCAAGTATGCGGCCAAGCTGCACAAGCCCGACGGCTTCACGGTGATCCCGCCCTGGGAGGCGCGGGCAGCACTGCGCGACGTGCCGGTGACCGAGTTGTGCGGCGTCAACCGGGGGATCGGCGACTTTCTCGCCGCCCGCGGGGTGATCACCTGCGGCGACATGGCGCGTCTGCCCATCGGCGAGCTGGCGCGGCGCTTCGGCAATCCGGGGCGGCGGGTGTGGCTCATGTGCCAGGGGCTCGACAACGAGCCGGTGCGCACCGAGGTGCCGCCACCCAAGAGCATCGGCCACGGCAAGGTGATGCCTCCGGACACCCGCGATCCGCAGGTGATCCGGATCTACCTGCTGCACATGAGCGAGAAGGTGGGCGCCCGCCTGCGCCGCCATGCCATGGTGGCGCAACAGTTCTTCGTCGGCCTCTCCACCCGCGAGGGCTGGCTGGCCGACACCTGGCGCAGCGCCGTGCCCACCGACGACGGCCGCGTGATCTACGGCTTCGCCCGGCAACTGCTGCGCGACTACTGGCGGGGACAGGGCGTCTTCCAGGTCCAGATCCGCGCCCTCGACCCGCAACCGGCCGACGGCCAGCTCGGCCTGTTCGACCCCGGCCACGCCAGCCGGCCCTGCAACGCGGTCATGGACGCCGTCAACGGCCGCTACGGCGAATTCGCCCTCGCCCCGGCGACCCTGCTCCGCCGCTCGGACATGCCCAACGTGATCGCGCCGTCATGGAAACCGTTCGGGCATCGGGAGACGATTCTGTATGGCTTCGTCGGGGGTGGGGTGGAAGGAACACGGAGGGCACGGAGACACGGAGGGCACGGAGATATTTGATGGAGGTCGGGCTCTTGTGCCCTTTGGGTATCAGGCCGACCTACAACGAAACAAAATTCAATAAATCCTCCGTGTTCTCCGTGTCTCCGTGCCCTCCGTGATCTTTCCAGCGACCCCGAACAGAGCCCGGATCAAACATCCTCCATCCCCAGTTCCTTGATCTTGCGGGTGAGGGTGTTGCGGCCCCAGCCGAGGAGGCGGGCGGCGTCCTGGCGGCGGCCGCCGGCCTGTTGCAGGGCGGTGCGGATGAGGGTCTTTTCGAAGGCGGGCAGGGCCTTGTCGAGCAGAGCGGTCTCGCCGTTGGCGAGCTGGCGGGTGGCCCATTGCTGCAGGGCCTCGAGCCAGTCGCCGGCGGGGCGCTCGCGGCCCTCGGCCTGCATCAGTTCCGGCGGCAGATCGTCGAGGTGGATGGTCTGGCCCGGGGCCATGACGGTCAGCCAGCGGCAGGTGTTCTCGAGCTGGCGCACGTTGCCGGGCCAGTCGAGGCGGGTGAGGTATTCGGCGGTCTCGTCGTCGAGGGTCTTGGGATCCATGTCCAGCTCCTCGGCGGCGCGGCGCAGGAAGTGGCGGGCCAGCAGCGGGATGTCCTCGCGGCGCTCGCGCAGCGCCGGGATGTGGATGCGGATCACGTTGAGGCGGTGGAACAGATCCTCGCGGAACGCGCCGGCGGCGACCCGCTCCTCGAGGTTCTGGTGGGTGGCGGCGATGATGCGCACGTCCACCTTGATGGGCTGGTGGCCGCCCACGCGGTAGAACTCGCCGGCGGCCAGCACCCGCAGCAGACGGGTCTGCAGCTCGGCGGGCATGTCGCCGATCTCGTCCAGGAACAGGGTGCCGCCATCGGCCTGCTCGAAGCGCCCCTGGCGGGTGCTCTGGGCGCCGGTGAAGGCGCCCTTCTCGTGCCCGAATAGTTCCGATTCCAGCAGATCCCGGGGAATGGCGGCCATGTTCAGGGCGATGAAGGGCTTGGCCGCCCGCGGGCTGTGGCGGTGCAGGGCGTGGGCCACCAGCTCCTTGCCGGTGCCCGACTCGCCGTTGATGAGCACGGTGATGTTGGAACGCGACAGGCGCCCGATGGCGCGAAACACTTCCTGCATGGAAGGCGCCTCGCCGATGATCTCCATGGACACCTGATCGGACGCTTCCGGCGCGCGGTGCAGTTCCCGATGATGCTTGACGGCGCGGCGCGCCAGTTCCACCGCCTCGTCCACGTCGAAGGGCTTGGGCAGGTATTCGAAGGCGCCGCCCTGGTAGGCGGACACGGCGGCATCCAGATCCGAATGGGCGGTGATCACGATCACCGGCAGATCGGGGTGCTCGCCGTGGATGCGCTGCAGCAGTTCCAGCCCGTCGATGCCGGGCATGCGGATGTCGCTGATGATGGTGTCGGGCTGCTCCCGGTGCAGGGCCTCGAGGGCCGATTCGGCATCCTCGAAACTGCGCACGTCCATGTCGGCCTGGCGAAAGGCCTTCTCCAGCACCCAGCGAATCGAGCGGTCGTCGTCCACGACCCAGATCTGTTCCTTGCTCATGTGTGGCTTTCCTGAATCATTGAATCGGTAACAGAATCGTGAACACGGTGTGTCCCGGCACCGAGTTCAGGGTGATGACACCATCGTGCTGCTGCACGATGTCCTGCGCGATGGACAGGCCGAGGCCGGTGCCCTCGGCGCGGCCGGTGACCATGGGAAAGAAAATCCGTTCCTGCATGTCCTCGGCGATTCCCGGTCCGTTGTCGATCACCTCGATGCGCGCGGCCAGGGCGTGGCGCTGGCGGCCAATGGTGCACATGCGTTCGATGCGGGTGCGCAGCACGATGCGCCCGCTCTCGTCGTCCACCGCCTGGCGGGCGTTGCGCACGATGTTGAGAACCGCCTGGACCAGTTGATCCGCATCGCCCTGCACCTCGGGAATGCTGGGATCGTAGTCCCGTTCCAGGCACACGCCGTCGCGCTCCTCGGCCTGGATCAGGCGCACCACACGTTCGAGCACGCTGTGCACGTTCAGCGGCTGCCGGTCGGGCAGGCGACGGGGACCGAGCATGCGATCCATCAGGTTCTGCAGGCGATCGGCCTCGTCGATGATCACTTGCGTGTATTCCTTCAGCTCCTCGCTCTCGAGCTGCCGTTCCAGCAGCTGGGCGGCGCCGCGCAGGCCACCGAGCGGATTTTTCACCTCGTGGGCCAGGCCGCGCAGGATCTCCCGGGTGGTGCGCTCCTGGGCCTGCTTGCCTTCCTCGCGGGCAATCTTCAGCAGGCGGTTGACCGGGTGCAGTTCCAGCAGCAGTTCCCGGGGCTGGCCGGGATCGAGCAGGGGCAGGGCGGTGACGTCGAACATGGCCCGTGGCTGATTGCCGAGCCCCAGCGCCACTTCGTGGCGGGTGAGGGGGTGCTGTTCCGCCAGCACGCTGCGCATCTGTTCCGCCAGTTCCTCCTCTTCCTCGATCAGCGCATGAAAGGGCTGCCCGAGCAGGTGGCGGGCACTGACGGAGAACAGGTTCTCGCCCGCCGGGTTGATGTACTCCAGGCGCAGCCGCGCATCGAACAGCAGCAGCGCCGTGGCCATGCCGTCGAGCACCCGGTACTGCACCGACTTGTCCTGGCTCATGGCAGGCACCATGACAGGGCTTTTGCAAGAAACAAACCAACCTTACACGCAGGGGGGCTTTCACCGGAACGCGCTGGGGAGAATGCGCAAGTCATTGATAAAAGGAGAATATGTGCTGCATGTCGTGGTCCGGACCGGGCCGGCCGGGACATCGGAATCGGGGAAGCCGGTGCACAGTGTACACCCGCGATGCGGAAATTGCACCAAATTGGTGCGCCAGAACGGTGCGTTGGCGATTCGCCTTCAGTTGCCGAAGGCGGAAGGCCCTCCGGCGTAGCGCAACAGGTGGAAGGTGATGGTCGGCGTGCTCTTGACCACCTTGCCCTGGCTGTCGACGATTTCGGCCTGCAGGGTATGGGTGCCCCGATCCACGTTACGCAGGATCAGGGTCAGGCCACCGGCACCCTCGATGACGTTGCCATCCAGTTTCCAGCGCAGGCGATCGCCCTCGACGATGCCGGGTTCCAGCGCCAGCTGGGCGGTCAAGTCACCGGAGTTGCTGCGGATGGCCTCGTCGTCCTTGGGCCGGAGGATCTCGAAACGGGTATAGGCGGCGGCGTGTTCCTCGGCCTGCTGCTTCTCGGCGGCCTTGCGATCTCCGGTGGTCTCGGCGGCCTTGAAGTCGGAGGGCTTGGGCAGGGTGACGACCGTGCCCTTGGGCACGTTCATCAGTTCGCCGCCCGGAATGGGCTTGTCGCTGTATTCCACCGAGCCGTCCGGGTTGATCTTCTTGTAGACCTTCTCCTGCGCGGCCAGGGGCAGGGTCAGAAAGAGAGCCAGGATCAGGATTCCGATGCGCATGGGTCGAGAATAGACGAATCGGCGATCCAGAACAACATGCCATTCCCCGAACGCAAAACGCCCCCGCAATGCGGGGGCGTTCCGGTGCGTGTTTCGCCTGAAACGATCAGAGCGAGTAGTACATGTCGAACTCGACCGGATGGGTGGTCATGCGCAGGCGCGTGACTTCCTCCATCTTGAGTTCGATGTAGGCGTCGATCATGTCGTCGGTGAACACGCCACCGGCGGTGAGGAAGGCCCGGTCCTTGTCCAGATTCTCCAGGGCTTCTTCCAGCGAGGCGCACACGGTGGGGATGTCCTTGAGCTCTTCCGGCGGCAGCTCGTAGAGATCCTTGTCGGCGGCTTCGCCGGGATGGATCTTGTTCTGGATGCCGTCGAGGCCGGCCATGAGCATGGCCGAGAACGACAGGTACGGGTTGCCGGTCGGATCCGGGAAGCGTACCTCGATGCGGCGGGCCTTCGGGTTGGACACGTAGGGGATGCGGATGGAGGCGGAGCGGTTGCGGGCCGAGTAGGCCAGCAGGACCGGGGCCTCGAAACCGGGCACCAGACGCTTGTAGGAGTTGGTGGAGGCGTTGGTCAGGGCGTTCAGGGCCTTGGCGTGCTTGATGATGCCGCCGATGTAGTACAGGGCGGTCTCGGACAGGCCGCCGTACTGATCGCCGGAGAACAGGTTCTGCCCGTCCTTGGCCAGCGACTGGTGCACGTGCATGCCGTTGCCGTTGTCACCCACCAGCGGCTTGGGCATGAAGGTGGCGGTCTTGCCGTAGATGTGCGCGACGTTGTGCACGCAGTACTTGAGGATCTGGTTCCAGTCTGCGCGACGCACCAGGGTGTTGAACTGGGTGCCGATCTCGCACTGGCCGGCAGTGGCCACTTCGTGGTGATGCACCTCGCAGACCACGCCCATCTCTTCCATGGCCAGGACCATGGCGGCGCGCATGTCGTTCAGGGAGTCGACCGGCGGGACCGGGAAGTAGCCGCCCTTGGGGCCGGGACGGTGGCCGATGTTGCCGTCCTCGTAGACCTTTTCGGAGTTCCAGTCGGCCTCTTCGGAGTCGACCTTGTAGAAGGCGCCACTCATGTCGGCACCCCAGCGCACGTCGTCGAGGACGAAGAACTCGGGCTCGGGACCGAAGTAGGCGGTATCGGCGATACCGGTGGACTTGAGGTAGGCCTCGGCGCGCTTGGCCAGGGAGCGGGGATCGCGCTCGTAGCCCTGGCCGGTGGCCGGCTCGATCACGTCACAGGTCAGGATCAGGGTCGGCTCGTCGGTGAAGGGATCCATGACCGCGGTATCGGCGTCCGGCATCAGGATCATGTCGGATTCGTTGATGCCCTTCCAGCCGGCGATGGAGGAACCGTCGAACATCTTGCCGTCGGTGAACAGATCCGCGTCCACGGTGTGGGCCGGGACGGAGACGTGCTGCTCCTTGCCCTTGGTGTCGGTGAAACGGAAGTCGACGAACTTGACTCCGTTGTCCTTGATCATCTTCAGAACGTTGTCAGACATTTGAGCCTCTCCAGGATGGTAAAAGTGTGGCTAGCGTGAAAAAACCTGTGCCCACCGGGTGCACGAAACATGCCACCAGGCAAGCGACTGATTTTATTGGATAAAGCTTGACATTCCCCCGAAATATCCGGAATGGGCGCACCATGATGGTGCGCAATTTTAATATTTGCACGGATCTGGTGCGCTACTGGAAGCACAGGCGCACGTGCGAGACGCTTTTCTCGGCCGCGGCCGCTTCGCTGAACTGCCGGGTCAGCTCCTCGGCCGACGTCCGCTCGAGCAACCCCACGGGCAGATGCAGGATGACCTGGATGTGCCCTTCCAGATAATGGAGGGTGACGTCCACGATGTGCCGGGCGGCATCGATCTCGCGCCAGCGCTGGTGCAGCCGTTCGAGCAGCTCGCTGCGCAGCGGCAGATCCGGAGGCGAGGGTACCGCTTCGTCGTCTTCCGGGTCAATGTGTACCATGACATCCGTCACTTCTTCAATTTCGGCGATCACCCGCCGGCGCACTGTCTCGCTCACATAATGGCCCTCGGAGACGGAGATGGTGGGCGAAACCTGGATGTGCACGTCCACCAGCGCCTCGCCCGCCATGCGCCGGGTGCGCAGAATGTGCAGGGAAATGACGCCGTCGGTCTCGAGAATGGCCTTGCGAATGGCCTCCACCCGTTCCGGCTCCAGGGCGGTGTCCACCAGCTCGCGCACGGCGTTCCAGGCCAGCTCCCAGCCGATCTTCGCGATCATCAGGCCCACGCCGATGGCGGCGATGCCGTCCAGGTACCAGTAGCCGGCCATGGCGCCGCCGACCCCCAGCAGCACCACCACCGAGGACAGGGCATCGGAGCGGTGGTGCCAGGCGTTGGCCCGGAGCATGGGCGAATTGTGCCGATCGGCCACGAACACCGTGTAACGGTAGAGAACTTCCTTGGACAGCACCGAGATGGCCGCCACCACCAGTGCCGCCGCGCCCGGCAGGGCATGGGGCTCGCCTTCGGCCAGCCGGTAACCCGCATCCAGGATGATGCCCACCGCCAGGCCCATCAGCGCGATGCCCAGGGCCACGGTGGCCAGGGTCTCGAAACGGCCGTGACCGTAGGGATGATCCTCGTCGGCGTCCATGTGCGCATGGCGCGCGGCGAACAGCACCACCGCATCGGTGACCAGATCGGACAGGGAATGAATGCCGTCGGCGATCAGCGACTGGGAGTGGGCGACGAAGCCGACCACGATCTTGACGATGGCCAGCAGGAAATCGACCACGGCGCCGATCAGGGTGATGCGTACGGTCTCGTCGTGACGGAGCTGGCGGGCGGATTTTTCGTTGTTCAACATATCGTTCATGAAACAGCCGGAGAAACTCGCTCGGACTGACGCGGCCAAAAATGTGAATTGTTTCACAATCCGGTCGTCAAACCAAAACGTAGAATACACATGAAACGACAACGCCATAAGCAACGGTTCCGAAATTCCGGATTTCGTAATGTTGCCGTTCCGGTCTCCCGGAATGCCCCGAAGACAAACAGGACATCTGCGTCAAGGAAGATACCATGCACAAAATCAACAGGCATTTCCTTGCCTTTTTGTTGGCCATTCCCTTTTTGGCCCTTCCGATATTCGCCTACTCGGCTCTGCACCCCGAAAACACCGAACTCGCAAAATGGCCTGAACCCCTTTCCGGAAATCGGATAAAAGTCCGCTTCGGCGCATTTTCCTTTGGTGTCCCCACTGACAACACCCTTGTTGCCGCTGACGACGGCATGTTGGTCATCGCCTGGACAAACGGGCAAGGCCTGATCTTTTCCCGCTTCGCCCGGGAAGACCTGCCAACGTCCCTGCGTAATGACTCGACTATCGATTTGCGCCTTTTGCCCGGATATGTTTTTCGCGAAACACCCGCCGCCGCACAAGTTGAATTGACGGAACTGATAGAAGCGCTACGCAATTATTACTTCGAAAAAGCGGTCATTGCCGCTCATAGCAGGAAAAAAGGGATACATATTTACTATTCGCGCAACCCCGCCAACGGTTTTTCAGGTTCGGCGATGGTCGTTCTCGAAAACG
>JALVBM010000201.1 GCA_027010665.1 Chromatiales bacterium | reverse complement strand
TCGTGAAAGTCGCCCCGGCAAGACCTTGCAGTGTCTTCTGCGCCGCCCTGTTCCTGGCTGCCTGTTCCGGTGGCGGGACACCCGATACCACCGCCCCTGCCGTGGTGTCGTACACGCCCGCGGCCAGCGCCGCGTCCGTGGGCGTGGGTACGGCGATCGATGTGACCTTCACCGAGCCGGTGCGGGCCGAGAGCGTGAATGCCGATACCTTCCGGGTGGAGACCGGCGGGTTGGTCCTGTCCGGCACCTATACGACGAGCGGTCGGCTGGTGCGCTTCACGCCCCTCGGCGGGCTGGCCACCGGCAGTAGCTATACCGTAACGCTCACCACCGGCATCCGCGATCTGGCCGGCAATCCGCTGGCCGGCACCGTGACCTGGGATTTTTCCACGGCCAGCCTGGGCACCGTGGAACTGCAATGGACGCCCAGCCGGGCCCGGGGCGTCAACATGGCCGGCGGGGGATACAAGGTGTACTACAGCACCACATCCGGATTCACCATCGATGGAAACACGCCGGTGGTCGATGTGCCCTGGAGCGGGGGCACGCAGACCCCAAGCACGGTGACCCTCGATCTGCCCGCCGGCAATTATTATTTCCGGGTCGTGGCCTATTCGGCCCTTGGCCCCGGCGGTTCCCGCAGCGAACCGACGGCCCAGAAGGCGATCACCATCCGATGAAGGCGATGAACCGGCACAGGCATGACATGCTGTTCCTGCTGATCAGTGGCTTCCTGCTCCTGACCCTCTCACAGGTCCAGGCCGGGCCGCTGGTGCCCCGGTTCGACGAGCCGGTCGGTGGCTACGCGCCGGACGAGGTGCTGGTCCGGTTCCGGGCCGGTACCACGCCGGCGCAACGCCAGCAGGCGGCTGGCGCGATTGGTATCCGTTTCGTGTCGCTCGCCCCCGACGTGCAGCGGGTGCGCCTGAAACCGGGCGAGACGGTGGCCTCGGCCGTGACCCGTCTCGCCGCGGACCCGGCAGTGGCCCACGTCCAGCCCAATTATCGCTACCATGCCGCGCTGGCGCCCAACGACAGCGACTATGGCCAGCTCTGGGGACTGAACAACACCGGCCAGACCATCACCGGCGCCGTCTACGGGACGGCCAACCCCGGCGTGCCCGATCGCGACATCGCCGCCGAAGCGGCCTGGGACATTAGCACCGACTGCCGCGATGCCGTCGTGGCCGTGCTCGACACCGGGATCGACTACACCCATCCCGATCTGGTGGCCAACATGTGGGACGGCGGCGCCGCCTACCCGAATCATGGCTGGGACTTCGTGCTCGCCGGCGACAATGATCCGCGTCCGGTCGGCGCGGGTGAACATCACGGCACCCATGTGGCCGGCATCATCGCCGCGGTGGGCAACAACACCCGCGGCGCCACGGGCGTCTGCTGGCAGGCCCGTCTGATGGCCGTGCGGGTGCTCAACGCCAACGGCATCGGCACCACCGCGGACATCATCGAAGGGATCCGTTTCGCCGTGGACCGGGGTGCGAAGGTGATCAACATGAGCCTGGCCGGCGAAAGTCCGTACGACGCCTTTTATGCCGAGGCCATCGACTATGCCCGTCAGCATGATGTGCTGGTGGTGACCGCCGCCGGCAACGAGGGTGTCGATGTGCGTGTGGGCAGCGATGGCAACAGCGGAACCTGGATCTATCCCTGTGCGTTTTCCCACGAAAACCTGATCTGCGTGGGCGCGCTGGATCAGGCCTATGACATTGCCAGCTTTTCCAATTACGGTACCGTCGATGTCGATCTGGGCGCGCCGGGAACCAACGTGCGCAGCAGCCTGCCGGGCCAGGTGCTGGTGGACGATTTCTCCGGCTGGTCGGCGGTGCCGGCAGACGGCTGGACGAGCACCAGTTGCGATGTGGGTTACGGTCCCATGAACATGCTGGTCAATCCGGCCAACTGGTGTCCGCCCCTGAATTCCCTGCCGAGCAACCCGTATGCAGCCGATGCCAACGACGTCATCTACCGGATTTTCGATCTGGGCAACGGCGTGGTGGCCGCTTCGCTGGCCTATTACGCCTTCATGGACGTCGCGGCGGGTGACACCTTCGCCTCGGCCTACGACGCCTTCGGCAACAATCCCTTTGCCGGTGCGGGCAGCTTCCTGCAGGCACCCATCGACGGAAGCAGCCTGCCTCAAAGCTTCTATTTCGAACACGATCTCGGAAACTGTCTCACCACCACCTGCGCCATCGGTTTTCGCCTGCAGGGCAACGGCGATGCCACCACGGCCACGGGCTTGAGCATCTATTACCTGGAATTGAAGACCCTGGAGCCCGGCAGTAACTCCTATGGCAACTACAACGGCACCTCCATGGCCAGTCCCTACGTGGCCGGGATCGCAGCGCTGGTGCGGGCGTTCAACCCCGACTACACCTTCGCCGATACCGTCGAGGCGCTGATCGAAGGTGGCGATGCCGCCGTGGGCACCTTTGTCGGCAGGAGCCGGACCGATCGCACGGCCAATGCCGAAGGCGCCCTGCGCTACCTGGCGCCGCCCGGGAACTTTACCGTGAGCGTGCGCTGAGATGCCGAACGCGCGCGGCACGCTGATCCTGCTGTTGCCCCTGCTGATCGTCGGTTGCGGCAACGGAAAATCCCCGGACGTTCAACCGGCGCTCAGGACGGCTAGCCCGGCAGCGACGGAAAATCGCGTACCCGGCGAATATCTCATCCGGCTCCGGGATGTGTCCGCCGGCGGGGACGTCATCCGCCAGGCATTCCGGGATTTCGGCATCGTGCAGATGGCCTCGCTCGGCAAGGGACTGTGGCAGGTGCGGCTGGAACGGGACCCCGGCCCCGAAGTGCTGGAACGGCTGGCGGCCGGAAACGCGGCCATCGTGCATATTCAGCCGAACTATCGCTACCGCCAGCAGACGCCTCCCGCCCGGTCCATGCCGAGGTAAGGCAGACCGCGTGTTACCATTGGCTTTCCTTTTCTTCCGATTTCCGATGCCGGCATGGCCAGGGCCAAGGTTCTCTACAGTTGTACCGAATGCGGCGCCACCTCGCCCAAGTGGATGGGGCAGTGTGCCGACTGCGGCGCCTGGAATACGCTGACCGAAATCGCACCGACGACCACGGCGCCCGCCCGTGGAGGGCGCTTCGGCGGTTATGCCGGCACGGCCGGCGCCCAGCCGGTGCAGCATCTTTCGGACGTGCCACCCGACGACGTGCAGCGCCAGCCCACGGGGATCGGCGAATTCGACCGGGTTCTCGGTGGCGGTCTGGTGCCGGGATCGGTGGTCCTCATCGGCGGCGATCCCGGGATCGGCAAGTCCACCCTGCTGCTGCAGACCCTGGTGGGCATGGGTGAGGGTCGGCGTACCCTGTACGTGACCGGCGAGGAATCCCTGCAGCAGGTCAGCCTGCGGGCCCACCGCCTCGGGCTCGAATCGGGTTCCATGCAGCTTTTGGCCGAGACGCGGGTGGAAAGCCTGCTGGCCACGGCAGAGAAGGAACGGCCCGAGGTGATGGTGGTGGATTCCATCCAGACCATCTACACCGAAGAGCTGCAGTCGGCCCCGGGCGCCGTGGCCCAGGTGCGCGAATCGGCCGCCCGGCTGGTGCGGCACGCCAAGGCCAGCGGCACGGCCCTGTTCCTGGTGGGCCACGTGACCAAGGAAGGCACCCTGGCCGGCCCGCGTGTGCTGGAGCACATGGTGGACACGGTGCTCTATTTCGAGGGCGATTCCGGCAGCCGCTATCGCCTGATCCGTGCCTTCAAGAACCGCTTCGGCGCGGTCAACGAGCTGGGCGTGTTCGCCATGACCGATCGCGGCCTGCGTGAGGTCAGCAACCCTTCGGCCATCTTCCTTTCCCGCCACGACGAGCCGGTGCCCGGCTCGGTGGTGATGGTGACGCTCGAGGGCAGCCGGCCGCTGCTGGTGGAAGTGCAGGCCCTGGTGGACGAGAGCCACCTGGGCAATCCGCGCCGGATCAGCACCGGCCTCGAGCACAACCGCGTGGCCATGCTGCTGGCGGTGCTGCATCGCCACGGCGGCGTCGCCACCTTCGATCAGGACGTGTTCGTCAACGTGGTCGGTGGCGTGCGGGTGACCGAGACCGGTGCCGATCTGGCCATGGTGCTGGCCATGATGTCGTCCCTGCGCAACCGCACCCTGCCCCAGGATCTGGTGGTCTTCGGCGAAGTGGGCCTGGCCGGCGAAATCCGCCCCGTTCCCTCCGGCCAGGAACGCCTCCACGAAGCCGCCAAGCACGGCTTCAAACGCGCCATCGTCCCGAAGGCCAACGCCCCCCGACGTCCCATCGCGGGCTTGCAGATCACGCCGGTTTCGCGGCTGTCCGAGGCGTTGTCGGCGGTGGCGTAGCGGGTTTTCAACGCAAAGGGCGCGAAGGACGCAAAGGGGATTTTGTGTAGGAGCGGCGCAAGCCGCGACCCATGCAGGTACGAGTGGCGAGGGACGAGGAAAAACGGGTGGGTTGGCTTCGATGACCTCGCCACTCGGCCCTGTTCTGTCGCGGCTTGCGCCGCTCTTACATTATCCGCAAACGCGCAACCATTCCCTTTGCGTTGAAAAATCACTCCCCCGCCTGGATCAACTCCGCCAGTTCCCGCTCCAGAATCTTCGGATCGCCCAGGTTGAGTTCCACCAGCCGGTGCAGGTGGGTGGCGGTGTCCAGATCCATCTGTTCGCAGCGAAAGCCCACCTGGTCTGCCTCTATGTGGGCCACGGTCACCTCCATGTTCAGCACCACTTCGTCCCCGGCCAGGTGCAGTTCCAGCAGCCACGGATGCCCGGCTTCGGTCAGCCAGCCCTCGGGGCGGGTGGTGAGGGCCCCCTTGAGGCAGATGTCCACCAGCCGGGCGTCGAAGCGCCTGCCGTCGGCCGGATCGATGAGCACCGCCTCGGCGTCGAAGGGGATGCGGGTGAAGTGGCGGTGTTCCTCGAAGGTCATGATCTCAGTCCAGGAAGAATTGCATCTTCACGTTGCCGATGGTGATGATGTCGCCGTCGTTGAGCTTCACGCTCTGATCGCCGATGGCCCGATCGCCGACCAGCGGGGTCTTCTCGCCCTCCAGGTGGGAGAGGAAGTAGCCGTTCTGGCGGCGGGTGATCACGGCGGTGGCCACCCCGGGCTTGCCGAGGTTGGTCATGGAGCGGTTGAGGCTGAGGGTCTTGCCCAGGTTCTGGCCGGTGAGGATCTGCAGCCAGGCGCGGCGCTTGCCTTCCGGAATGGTCGGCGTTTCCGGTGCCGGTTCGGGTTCCGGGGCGGGCGGGGGCTGATCGCTCGCGTGCGGGATGTCCCGGGCCAGGTCGATCTCCATGGTCAGGGTCTCCTCGTCGGGCATCGGCGGCTCATACTTGTAGTTGAGCGTATGCTTGCCCACGCGGATGATGTCGCCATCCTTGAGCATGTGCTTGGTGATGCGTTCGTTGTTGACGAAGGTGCCGCCCTCGCTCTCCAGATCCACCAGCACCGAGGTGCCGTCCTGGGTGTCGATGCGGGCGTGTTTCGGTGCCACCGCCAGGCTGTCGATGTGGACGGTGCACTCCGGATCATTGCCGATGAACATGCTGCCGGCCAGCACGGGATAGACCCGCAGCACGGTGCCTTTGAAGGAAAGGGTCAGTTTCGACAATGGGCTGCTCCGAAAAGTCTTTATATATCGGATAATTATAGACGGTTTCTCATGCGCCGGCGCAACTTTGGCCCGGGGACGACGAATGGCATCCGACGACCGACGGCCGGTCAGTCTTCGGTTTCGTCTGCTTCCGTCTTCTTTATCGGTTGCAGCGCCGGATTGATGAGTACGGTCTTCACCGCGTTCTGGCTGGTCTGAACGATTTCGACGGGATGGCCGTCGAGCAGCATGCTGGTGCCAGGATCCGGAATCGATTCCAGGTGCTCGATGATCAGGCCGTTGAGCGTCTTGGGCCCGTCGGTGGGCAGATGCCAGTGGAAGAACTTGTTCAGCTCCCGCACCGGAATGCTGGCGTCCACCAGATAGGTTCCGTCCTCCTGGCGATGGATGTCCCGCGACCGGGCGGCCGGATCGGTGGTGAACTCGCCGACGATTTCCTCGAGGATGTCCTCCAGCGTCACCAGCCCCTGAATCTCGCCATATTCGTTTACCACCAGGCCGATGCGCCGGCGTTCCTTCTGGAAATTGATGAGCTGGGTGTTGAGGGGCACGCCTTCGGGAATGAAATAGGCATCGTGGATCACCTGGCGGAAGTCGTCCTTGGTGGCCTCGCCCTGCTGGAACAGCTTGATCGCCCGCCGCAGGTGCACCATGCCGATGACGTGATCGATGTCGTCCTCGTACACGGGCAGCCGCGTATGCTGGCTCTCCGTGAGCTGTTTGACGATGTCCTCCCAGGGATCGGTGATGTCGATGCCGACGATCTCGTTGCGCGGCACCATGATGTCCTCCACCGTGGCCTTTTCCAGATCGAGAATGCTCAGCAGCATCTGCTGGTGGCGCCGGGGAATCATCGCGCCGGCCTCGTTGACCACCACCCGCAGTTCTTCCGCCGAGAGATCCATCTGGCCGCCGCCATCGGTGCGGATCCCCAGAATCCGGAACAGACCGTCGGTGATCCGGTTGATGAGCCACACCAGCGGGTAGAGCAGCTTGAGCAGCGGTTCGAGGACCAGGGCGGCGGGCAGGGCGTACTTCTCCGGGTGCAGGGCGGCGATGGTCTTGGGGGTGACCTCGGCGAAGATCAGCACCACGATGGTCAGGGCGAAGGTGGCCACGGCGATGCCGGTCTCGCCCAGCAGGCGCAGGCCGATGACCGTGGCGATGGCCGAGGCCAGGATGTTGACGAAGTTGTTGCCCAGCAGGATCAGGCCGATCAGTCGCTCGGGCCGCTCCAGCAGGCGCTGGGCGCGCATGGCCCCGCGATGCCGCTGATCGGCCAGATGGCGCAGCCGGTAGCGGTTGATGCTCATCAGGCCCGTTTCCGAGCCGGAGAAGAAGGCAGAGAAGACGATCAGGAGAAAGAGTGCCGAAAACAGCACCCACAAGGGAATGTCATCCAAGGAGGGGTAAACCTCGTGTGATGGCCGGCCGGATATTACGCGGGAGGAACGGGGTGGCTGTCAAGCACTCAAGCCTTGCCCAGCAGCAGTTCGATGACGAACTTGCTGCCGAAATAGGCCAGCATCAGCACCACGAAACCGCCGATGGCCCAGCGGATGGCCACCCGGCCGCGCCAGCCGAACTGCCAGCGGCCGAACAGCAGCACCGCGAAGATCAGCCAGGCGATCACCGAGAGAACCGTCTTGTGCACCAGATGCTGGCCAAAGATGTCGTTCAGATAGAAGGCCCCGCTGAGCAGGGACAGGGTGAGCACGACGAAGCCGAGGCCGATCATGCCGAACAGCAGTTTTTCCATGGTCTCCAGCGGTGGCAGGGCGCGCACGAACCCCCCGGGCTGTTGCCGGTGCAGATGGCTGTCCTGGATGTAGAGCAGGGCGGCCTGCACGGCAGCGATGCTGAGCAGGCTGTAGGCCAGGATCGAGAGCAGGATGTGGGTGCGCAGGCCGAAGTCCAGCTCGGCGGAGAGATAGTGGCCGGGCGGCGCAAAGGCCAGGCCGATCACCGACAGGGCGGCGATGGGGTAGACCGCGATGCCCAGCGAGGCCACCGGCAGGGTGAGGCTGGCAAGGGTCAGCAGCAGGGCCACCAGCCAGCCGACCAGCCCGAGAATGGCGAACAGTTCCACGTTCAGGCCTTCCGGCGTGAACAGGCTCTTCCAGACCAGCGCGCCGTGGATGAGCAGGGCGACGACCGCCGGCCACCGGGGCAGAAAGCCATTGGCGGCGGCTTGCGGATGGCGCAGCCGCCGCAGCAGCCAGGCACCGGAAAGACCGTAGAGAATGGCAGCGGTGATCGCGAGCGGGATCATGCGGGACGGGGTTGTTGTTGTCGTGAAAAGGATGATGACATAATGCCCAGGACAGCGGAAGGGCGATCCCGCGCCAAGGTTGCCATGATGGACTTGTGACCCCAATAACAGTTTGTGCGGGCGGCCGATGGCAGGATAGACACCGTCAAACCACTGCACCACCCGCCCATGCGACCCTATCGACAAGACAATCCGACCGGTTATGCCTCCGCCGTGGCGGAGTCGGCAACCGGCGAGGAACCTCATGCCAGGCCGGACAAGGATATGGAACTGACGGTTCTCGGTTGCAGTGGCGGGGTGGGTGCCGGCCTGCGCACCACCACCCTGCGGCTCAATGGCCAGGTCCTGATCGATGCCGGCACCGGCCTCGGTGATCTGTCCCTGGAGGAGATGGCGCAGATCCGCCACATCTTCCTCACCCATTCCCATCTCGACCACGTGGCCAGCATTCCCCTGCTGCTGGACAGCATCTTCGACCGCATCGAGGAGCCCATCGTCATCCACGGGCTCGAGGTCACCCTGCAGGCGCTGCGTACCCACATCTTCAACAATGTCATCTGGCCCGATTTCGCCATCCTGCCCGATCGTGCAAATCCGGTGATGCGCTACGAGCCGATGATGCCCGGCCAGATCCGCGAGGTGGCCGGGCTGGCCATCGAGATGATCCCGGTCAACCACGTGGTACCCGGTGTCGGCTACCGGGTCGAGACGCCCAACCGGGTCTTCGCCTTCAGTGGCGACACCTCTACCAACGACACCTTCTGGCAGGCCCTCAACCGCTACACCGAGCTGGACATGTTGCTGGTGGAGGCCGCCTTCCCGAACCGCGACGAGGAGCTGTGCCGCCGCGCCGGCCACTACTGTCCTTCCCTGCTGGCCGCCGATCTGCGGAAACTGAATCTGCAGCCGGAGGTCTATATCAGTCACAACAAGCCGGGGGCGGAGGACGAAATCTTCCGCGAATGCCAAGCCGCCATCACCAGCCACCGGATCCACCGGCTCGGCGCCGGTGACCGGTTCACGCTATAATCCCCGCGCATTCCCCGACTTTCCCGGCTACCGGGCCGGAAACCCGTACTGCGAGGCACCATGTTTGACGGACTGACCGATCGCCTCGGCCAGACCCTGCGCAACCTGCGCGGCGTCGGCCGGCTCACCGAGGACAACATCAAGGACACCCTGCGCGAGGTGCGCATGGCCCTGCTGGAGGCCGACGTGGCCCTGCCGGTGGTCAAGGCATTCACCGACCACGTCCGTGAGCGGGCGGTCGGCGAGGAGGTTCTCAAGAGCCTCTCCCCGGGCCAGGCCTTCGTCAAGATCGTCAACGACGAGCTGGTGCGCCTCATGGGCGAGCACAACGACCGGCTCAACCTGGCCGTCACCCCACCGGCGGTGATCCTGATGGCCGGCCTGCAGGGCTCGGGCAAGACCACCACCGTGGCCAAGCTGGCCCGCTGGCTGCAGGCGCGGGAGAAGAAGAAGGTCATGGTGGTCAGCGCCGATGTCTACCGGCCCGCGGCCATCGAGCAGTTGAAGACCGTGGCTGGCGAGGTGGGGGCCGAGTTCATCCCCAGCGCTGCCGACGAGAAGCCGGCCGATATCGCCCTCCGGGCGCTGCAGGAGGCCAAGGTCAAGCACGCCGACGTGCTGATCGTCGACACCGCCGGCCGCCTGCACGTGGACGACGAGATGATGGGCGAGATCCGCGAACTGCACGACGTGCTGCAGCCGGCCGAGACCCTGTTCGTGGTCGACAGCATGACCGGCCAGGATGCCGCCAACACCGCCCGCGCCTTCGACGAGGCCCTGCCCCTGACCGGCGTCATCCTCACCAAGACCGACGGCGACGCCCGCGGCGGCGCCGCCCTGTCCATTCGCCAGATCACCGGCAAGCCCATCAAGTTCATCGGCGTGGGCGAGAAGATGGCCGATCTGGAGCCCTTCCACCCGGATCGCATCGCCTCGCGCATCCTCGGCATGGGCGACGTGGTCAGCCTGGTGGAGCAGGCCCAGCAGCACGTGGATCGGGAAAAGGCCGAGAAACTGGCCACCAAGATCAAGAAGGGCAAGGGCTTCGACCTCGAGGACTTCCGCGATCAGTTCGTGCAACTGCGCAAGATGGGCGGCCTGGCCAGCCTGATGGACAAGCTCCCGGGCATGCCCAACCTGCCCAAGGGCGCCGCCAACATGATGGACGACAGGCAGATCGCCCGCCTCGAGGCCATCATCAACTCCATGACCCCCCAGGAACGACGCCACCCGGGCATCATCAAGGGCTCCCGCAAGCGCCGCATCGCCGCCGGCTCCGGCACCCAGGTCCAGGACGTCAACCGCCTGCTCAAGCAGTTCACCCAGATGCAGAAAATGATGAAAAAGATGGGCAAGGGCGGCATGGGCAAGATGCTGCGCAACATGAAAGGCCAGCTCCCGCCCGGATTCATGTGATTCTCCTTATCCTGAGGCACTGGAAACAACACGGAGGGCACGGAGACACGGAGGGCACGGAGGAGGTTGTGGATGAAGGTTTTGGGGCAGCGCGGGATTTTTCCGCGCCGAAGCGCTGCTTCCGAACCCTGAAATATCAATGTGTTAGGAAGGTCGGGCTCCTGTGTCCTTCGGGTGTCGGCCCGACATCTGTGGACCCGTCTGCCCGTCAACCGCAGATCAGATGTTGCCCGTTCATCAAAAAATCTCCGTGCCCTCCGTGTCTCCGTGCCCTCCGTGTTCCTCCCACCCACCCCGAAAGAATCCCCCCAAACTCTTCACTTTTCCGCGATTTCCAGTAAAATGCGCCATCCTGTTTCCCGGGCTGTCCGGCGGCATGCCGTGACGGCCCGAATTCATTGGTCTGACTGAGGAATTGCATACGGTATGGTCACCATTCGCCTGACACGGGGCGGCGCCAAGAAGCGGCCCTTCTACCACATCGTGGTCACCGACAGCCGCAACCGCCGCGACGGTCGCTACATCGAGCGCGTCGGTTTCTTCAACCCCCTGGCCGCCGAGAACGAGGTGCGCCTGAAGGTGGACACCGACCGCGTCCAGCACTGGATGGGGCTCGGTGCCAAGCCGTCCGAGCGGGTCAGCAAGCTCCTGAAGGAGTCGGCCAAGGCTGCGGCGGCTGCCTGACGCCCGGTTGAACCCCCGGCGTGGCCCGGCCGGTGAACACCGCGCCATGACGACGCCCCCCGAGGACATGCTGCTGCTTGGCCGGATCACCGGCGTCTCGGGCGTGCGCGGTTGGGTCAAGGTCCATTCGGATACCGATCCGCGGACCAACATCCTGAACTATTCGCCCTGGTACCTCGAGCATCAGGGCCGGTGGGAGGCCTTCGAGGTGCAGGACGGCCGTCCCCAGGGCAAGACCCTCGTTGCCCGGCTGGCCGGGGTCGGGGATCGGGACACGGCCATGCAACTCGTCGGCCGCCCCGTCGCCATCCGCCGCGAGCAGTTGCCGGCGGCCGGCGAGAACGAATATTACTGGCACCAGCTTGTCGGGCTGGCCGTCTTCACTCCGGAAGGGGTGCCGCTGGGCACGGTGACCGCCCTGCAGGAGACGGGCGCCAACGACGTGCTGGTGCTCAAGGGCGAGCGAAACGGCAAGCCCTGCGAACGGTTGGTTCCCTGGATTCCCGAACAGGTGATCCGGGAAGTGGATCTGGAAGGCGGCCGCATCACGGCCGACTGGGATCCGGAATTTTGAGCGCCCCGTCCATGCGCTTCGACGTGGTCACCCTGTTTCCGGCCATGTTCGACATCGTGACCGGCTTCGGCATCACCGGCCGGGCGGTGGAGCAGGGGCTGGTCGAGGTGGCGACCTGGAATCCCCGGGACTACACCACCGACCGCCACCGCACCGTGGACGACCGGCCCTACGGCGGCGGCCCGGGAATGGTGATGATGTACGAGCCGCTGCGCGACGCCATCCAGGCGGCCCGCGCCGCGGCGCCGGAAGGCACCCGCGTGGCCTGTCTGTCCCCCCAGGGACGGCGGCTGGACCAGCGGGGCCTTGAGGAACTGGCCACCCGCGACGGCCTGATCCTGCTCTGCGGCCGCTACGAAGGCATCGACGAGCGGCTGATTCAGGACGAAGTGGACGAGGAGTGGTCCATCGGCGACTACGTCCTCTCCGGCGGCGAGCTGCCGGCGATGGTGATCATCGACGGCGTCACCCGGCTGCTGCCGGGCGCCCTCGGCCACGAGGACTCGGCCGCCGAGGACTCGTTCGCCAGCGGGCTGCTCGACCACCCGCACTACACGCGGCCGGAAGAAATCGGCGGGCGGGCGGTGCCGGCGGTCCTGCGCAGCGGCGATCACGCGGCCATTCGCCGCTGGCGGCTCAAGCAGGCCCTGGGGCGCACCTGGTTGCGCCGGCCGGAACTGCTGGCCGAGATGCAACTGAACGACGAACAGCGAGAACTGCTCGAGGAATTCATCCACGAGCAGGACTCGGATTGAACACGAACACAGCGACAGGCGTGGGAGCAAAACCATGAGCAACATCATCCAGCAACTCGAAGCGGAACAGATGAAGGACGTGCCCAACTTCGCACCCGGCGACACCGTCGTCGTCCAGGTAAAGGTGAAGGAAGGCAACCGCGAGCGTCTGCAGGCCTTCGAAGGCGTGGTCATCGCCAAGCGCAACCGCGGCCTCAACTCCTCTTTCACCGTGCGCAAGATCTCCCACGGCGAAGGCGTGGAGCGCGTCTTCCAGACCCACAGCCCGGCCATTGCCGAGATCAAGGTCAAGCGCCGCGGCGACGTGCGCCGGGCCAAGCTCTACTACCTGCGCGAGCGCACCGGCAAGGCCGCCCGCATCAAGGAAAAGCTGTCCCGCTAGGCACGCGGTCGCGCCACGCCATGAGCGGCGCCCGGCGTCCTTTCGTCACGGGCAGGCTCCCCTGGAGCCTGCCCGTTTTCGTATGCCTGTTCCTGCTGGCCGTGGTTCCCGCCGGGGCCGCCACATCCGACGCGACACCGGCGACCGAAGCGGCCACCCCGTCCGCGCCGGAAGATCCGGCCATGGCCGAAGTCCGCCAGCTGGCGGAAAGCGGCACGCCCCAGCTCGCCCTCTCGACCCTCGAACGGCGGCAACCGCCCCCCGGTGAGGACAACACGGCCTGGATGGCCTGGGAACGCCTGCGCATCACCATCCTCCGGAACAGTGGCCGCTGGTCCGACATCGTCGCGCGCCTGGCGAAACTGCCGGCAGGATTGCCGCAGGACTTCGTGATCTGGGCCCGCACGGCCCGCGCCGAAGCCCTGATCCGCGGCGGTCGGGCCCGGGAAGCCATCGCACAGCTGCAGACCCTGGTCTGGGAAACCCCGCTCGAGGTTTCCTCGCCCGACTGGCTGCGCCGCTGGCGACGCCTGATCCTCGAGGCCTATCTGGCCGCCGGACTGGCCGAGGATGCCCGGCTCGCCTCCCTGCGGCATTTTCGCGACTACCCGGAGAGCGGCCTCGAGGATCGACTGCTGCGCGCCCGCATTGCCTTGGCGGCGAACCGCCCCGAAGAGGCCATGGAGCGGCTGGCCGAAGACACCCGCGATCCCCGCGCCGGCATGCTCTATCTGCTGGCCCAGTTGCGCAGTGGCCAGCGCCCGGCGCGCAAGGTCATGCAGGCCGGCCTGCGCCAGATGCGCGGCAAGTGGGCGGACGAGAAACTCAAGGTCTATCTCTGGGCGGTGGTGGCCGAGGCGGCCCGCCAGGCCGGCGACCGGGCCACCGCTGCGCTGGCACTGGAGAACGTGATCGCCGCTGGCCGGGAGACGCCCCTGCCGGAAGGGCTGTTCGACTTCACTCCCGACAGCCTCTGGCAGGCCTATCGCGACTACGCGGTCTACGTGGGCAACAGGCACCAGTTCCTGATCGGCGAGGATGGCCCCTGGTTCGAAACGGCCGAAAAGGTGGCGGCCAAGCTGCCGGTGCAGTCCCGCGCGATCTATGCCCTGCTGCTGTTCGAAGGCCAGAACGAGGCCAACCGCAACCGCGCCGCCCTGCAGTTCGTGGTCTCGGCCCGCGAGCGTCCGCGGGGCGGCGTGTTGCTCCAGCGCCTGTTCCTGGAATCGAAACATTTCGCCGACTATCGCACCATTCCCCCCGGCGCCCGTTACGTGCTGGCCGACGTGGCCCTGCGCCGCGGCGACATCCGCCAGGCCTCGGCCCTGATGGCCACCCTCGACGCCCCGCCCGAAGGCACCGATCCCTTCTTCTGGCACCTGCGCCGCGCCCGTATCTTCATCCTCGGCGGCGACGCGCACCGTGGCGCCGAAGCCCTGTCCCGGCTGCTGGACGAATCGCCCGAACTTGCCCGCGAACAACTCGATCGCCTGCTGCAGGTGGTCTTCGATCTACAGACCGTCAAGGCCAACGAAGCCGCCTACGCCCTGTTCGAAAAGATCCTGCCCCGCGCCCCCGACGACACCTTTCGGCGCGAGCTGTACTACTGGATGGCCGAGTCCCGCAAGGCCCAGAAACGTTATGCCGAAGCGGCCCGGCTATACATCAAGTCGGCCAACACCCCCGAACCCGGTGCCATGGATCCCTGGGCCCAGACCGCCCGCTACCACGCCGCCGAAGCCCTCGCCGACGCCGGCATGACCAGCGATGCCCGCATCCTGCTCACCCGCCTCCTCAAGGTCACCAAGGATCCGGGCCGCCGCGCCCTCCTGCAACGCCAGTTGCAGAAGCTGCTGCTCATCGAAAACAGAAACAGGGCCGAGGGACGAGTGGCGAGGGCCGAGGAAAACCGCGTGCGTGGCTCCGATTTGTAGCCCCGTAGGGTGCATTCGCGCAGCAATGCACC
>JALVBM010000200.1 GCA_027010665.1 Chromatiales bacterium | reverse complement strand
ACGGCTATTTCGACCCGGCCCGCGCCCGCCGCCTGTTCGAAAAGGCCCGCCGCGGCCGCGCCACCGGCTACAAGGACAACATGGCCTTCGTGGCCATGCTCTCCACCCAGCTCTGGCATCATCATTTTGTCGAGCGGTTTGTCGAGCATTTCCAATCCTGATTCGTGCAATCCAACCCAGGTGAAATCATGACTACAGAAGAAAAGATCAAATCGTTTATTCTGGAGAACTTTCTTTTTACCGACGATGAGTCGGCCATTGGCAACGAGGAATCGCTGCTGGATCGGGGCGTCATCGATTCGACAGGGGTGATGGAAGTCATCCTGTTCCTCGAAGAGGAATTCGGCGTCCAGGTGCAGGATGACGAGATCATTCCCGAGAACCTGGACTCGATCAGCAATATCAAGCGTTTCGTGGAAAGCAAGGTGGGAGCCTGAGAGGAGTGCAAGCATATACCCGGAAACTGATGAACCGTCCCCAGTGGCTGTTGCGGGAAGGTATGCTGGCCTCGGCAAGCCGGTATCCCGACAAGATTGCACTCGTCATCGAAGGCCAGCCCTACCGATATGGCGAACTGCAGGATGCAGCAATGCGGCTGGCAGGCCGTCTGCGGGAGGAGGGCGTGCGCCCCGGCGACCGGGTGGCCATCTACATGGACAACACCTGGCCCTGCATCGTATCCATTTACGCCGTTTTGCTGGCCGGGGGTGTGTTCTTCGTCGTCAATCCCCAGACAAAGATGGAAAAACTTCGCTACGTGCTGGAAGACAGCGGGGCCCGGGCACTGCTGACCGACTGGCATCTGGCCGGCAACTTTATCCCGGCGGTGGAAGGGCTGGACGCGCTGCGTTTTCTCGTTGTTTCGGGCGAGCCGCGTGAATCGGTAGAAACCGGAAATCGCCTGGTTCTGGCTTTTGCGACCGTATTGGCCGAATCCGACCCGCTATCGGAACCGGTGAATGTGGTGCCCACGGACTTGGCGGCGCTCATCTACACATCGGGCAGTACTGGTGATCCCAAGGGCGTGATGCAGACGCACCAGTCCATGGTGTTCGCCGCCTGGAGCCTGATCGAATATCTGCGTCTGTCAGCCAGTGACCGTATCTTGCTGGTGTTGCCACTGGCCTTCGACTATGGCCTGTACCAGCTGCTGATGGCCATGAAGCTGGGTGCCACCCTGATCGTGGAGCGGTCGTTCACCTTTCCGGCCCGGATCTATGAACGCATGCGTCAGGAGGAAGTCACGGTCTTCCCGGCCGTGCCCACTATCTTTTCTATGCTGGTATCCGGCCATCGCAAACAGGCTTTGACCTTTCCTTCGGTCCGGCGGGTCACGAACACGGCTGCGGCCCTACCGGAGGCCCTGCTCGCCGATCTGAAGGAAATTTTCCCGAATGCCCTGATCTACAAGATGTATGGCCTCACGGAATGCAAGCGGGTCAGCTATCTGGAACCGGAACTCATCGATGAGAAACCCGATTCGGTTGGCAAGGCCATCCCGGGAACCGAGGTGTTCCTGTTGAAAGAAAA
This sequence comes from Chromatiales bacterium, assembly GCA_027010665.1. Taxonomy (GTDB): domain Bacteria; phylum Pseudomonadota; class Gammaproteobacteria; order UBA6429; family Thiohalophilaceae; genus JALSSV01. Next base: position 2,889 of record JALVBM010000200.1, on the reverse strand, counting down.
TGGCGAGCTGGCTGGTCCGGGCGAAGAGGGCATATTGCACGTTCGGGGACCACACGTGATGCTGGGCTACTGGCGCAAGCCCGAACTGTCCGAAAAGATGCTCAAACCGGGCCGCTTGCCCGGCGAGCGCGTGCTGTGCACCCACGACCTGTTTCGCATGGATGAGGAAGGATTTCTGTATTTCGTATCCCGCACTGACGACATCATCAAGACGCGGGGCGAGAAGGTCAGCCCGGTGGAGGTGGAAAACACCATCATGCAGATGGAGGCAGTCAAGGAAGTGGCCGTCATCGGGGTGGCGGACGAGACACTGGGCAGCGCCCTGCATGCTTTCGTTGTACCGGAAAGCGAAACCGGATCGCTCGACAAAAGGGTCCGGAAGCATTGCGCCGAGCGGCTGGAGAACTTCATGGTGCCCCAGAAGGTACATGTGGTGACCCAACTGCCCCGTTCCGCCAACGGCAAGATCGACAAGAAACGCATTATCGAAGAGGAATGGTGGCATGACGAAATATGAAGAAGCCCGAGCGGAACTGGAAGCGCGATTGGCGGACGGGGTTCAATTTCTGCCAGACAAACCGGAAGAAACGCCCGCCTCGACACTGCGGGCCCTCTGGATGACCGCCTGGGGCGAGCCGGTTTCAGCAGAGGCGGCTACCGGCGTCACGCCGCCCGTTTTGGATGCAGTCCAGGCCGGGCGGCTCGATGAATTGATACAGCGGCGAATCGACGGCGAGCCGTTGGCCCACATCACGCAACGTCAGCAGTTCATGGGGTTGGACCTGCATGCCGGACCCGAAGCACTGATTCCCCGCAAGGAGACGGAGATCCTCGCCCGCTGTGTGGTCGATCTGCTCCGGGACATGGAGACCGATGGTCATGCGCCATTGGTAATCGATGTCTGCACGGGTGCCGGCAACCTGCCGGTGGCATATGCGGCGCACAGCGAACGGGCGCTGATCCATGCCGCGGATCTGTGCGACAAGGCGGCAGGGCTGGCACGCAGGAACGTGGAATCACTGGCTTTCCATGACCGGATCGATGTGCGGGTCGGCGATTTGCTGGCACCTTTCGAGCCGGAGCGGTTTCATGGCAAGGTCGATGTACTCTCCTGCAACCCGCCGTATATTTCCAGTGGTAAGGTCAAGGCCATGGATACGGAAATCGCCTCCCACGAGCCCAGCCTGGCATTCGATGGCGGACCGTTTGGCATCTCCATCCTGCAGAAGCTCATCCTGGAAGGCCCGGACTATCTGCGATCTGGCGGCTGGCTGGTGTTCGAAGTCGGTCTGGGCCAGGGCGAGATCATGGCCCGACGGCTCGGCAAGGACGAAAGGTTCAGCCGGGTTGAAACCCATGCCGACGAAGCGGGGGCTGTCCGGGTTATCGCGGCGCAGCGCAGTTGAGGCGACAGGATCGGTATCGACACATTTTAATCACGACAATCGGAAACCGGGAAACAAGACATGTTCAAGCTCATCGATGAAGCGCTTCGCCTCGATGCGGGTGCGGAAGTGGAACGAATCAGGAAGGGGATGCAAAAGGCATTGCAGACCATGCGCCGCCGGGGTCTGGTGGTCGGTATTTCGGGAGGCGTCGACAGTGGGGTCTGTGCGGCCCTGTGCGTCGAGGCGGTCGGCAGGGAACGGGTTTTTGGCCTGTTGATGCCGGAAAAGGATTCGTCGGGTGCCAGTGTCGAGCTCGGTCGTCAGGTGGCCGAGCGGCTGGGTATTGACTACGCCCTGGAAGACATCGCGCCTACTCTAGAGGCCGTTGGCTGCTACCGCTGGCGGGATGAGGCCATCCGCAGCGTGTTCCCCGAATACGACGGAACCTGGAAGAACAAGATCGTCATCCAGGGCGGGCTCGACGGCGGTTTCAATCACTTCAACCTGGTGGTGGAAAAGCCCGATGGTGAACGCCTTGAGAGTCGGTTGCCGCTCAAGGCCTATCTGCAGATCGTCGCCGCCACCAATTACAAGCAGCGCACGCGCAAGGCCATCGAGTATTTCCACGCCGACCGGCTCAACTACGCCGTGGTCGGCACGCCCAATCGCCTCGAATACGATCAGGGCTTCTTCGTCAAGAACGGCGACGGTTCTGCCGACATCAAGCCCATCGCCCATCTGTACAAGAGCCAGGTCTATCAACTGGCGCAGTTCCTTGATCTGCCTGAAGCCGTGGCTACAGCAAAACCCACCACTGACACTTACAGCCTGGAGCAGGGCCAGGACGAGTTCTACTTCTCGCTGCCCTACGACAAGATGGATCTGGCTTTGTGGTCGCTCAATAACGATGTGCCGGCAGCGGAGCTGGCATCCAAGCTGGGCATCACCGAGGAACAGGCCGAACGTGTTTATGCCGATATCGCCAGCAAGCGCAAGACCACTCGCTATCAGCACGCCCTGCCGGTACTCATGGAAGCCGTCCCGGAGATCGGACACGCGCTGACATAGTTCCCTGCAAGAAACAAAACCGAGGGAAGGCTGTTCCTGCCACACTCACGACTCTACAATGGCCCCATGGCCATGCCCGACTTCGACTCGCTGCCCGAATCCCTGCGTGACACGCCGCGCACCCGCTGGGCGGCACTGTGCGAACGGGCGGAAGGGGTTCCCGATGTGCCCGACGCGGTGCTGGCCGAGCTGCCACGGGTGTTTGCCTGTTCGGACTTCGTGGCCACGACCTGCGAGCGCCATCCCGATTTGCTGGTCGATCTCGCTGGCGGGGATCTTCATGCCGCCTGCACGCTGGACGCCTACCGGGCGCGTCTTGCGGCCCGCCTTGCTTCGGTCGAGGACGAAACGGGCCTGCTGCGCGAACTGCGGCGCTTCCGCCGGCGGGAGATGGTGCGCATCGTCTGGCGGGACATCGCCGGCCATGCGCAAC
>JALVBM010000199.1 GCA_027010665.1 Chromatiales bacterium | reverse complement strand
CTTGGCCTCGAAGGCGGCCTTGGGCCAGGCGGCCAGCACGGCGCGCGGGGTCAGCAGGCCGGCACCCACGGCGACGGCCACGGCGGTGCCCGCCAGGCTGCCTTTCAGGAAAGTTCTGCGTTGCATGTGCGTATTCCTCCAAACAATCCGGGATTCAGGTGATTAAAGGGTCCAGACCCATTCGGCCACGGCATCGATCTCCTTCTCGGAGAGGATTTCGTGCTTGCCGAAGGGGGGCATGATGGTGTTGGGGTTGTTCTTGGTCGGATCCCAGATTTGTGCGCGGAGCTTGGCCTTGTCCGGGAAGCGGGCCTTCATGGCCACCAGCGGCGGGGCGATGTTGCCGGCCAGGTGGGCACCCTTGTAGTCGTGGCAGGCGAAGCAATTGCCCTTCTTGCGGTTTTCGGCAATCTTCTTGCCTTCCGCGGCCAGTGCTTCATCGGCAGAGGCGACGCCGGGGACCACGGCCAGCGCACCGAGCAGCAAGGCAACGGAACTGGCAGCAGATATCAGTTTGGCGGATTTCCGCATGATCTCCTCCTCGAATGAAAGAAGTTGAGAGACGTGAATAAGGTCAAAGATGACCGGCTATTATTCTGTTTTTGGGTTGAATTCGGACCCGGTTGGCTCCGAACGCCCTTGGAGGCTAAGCATACAGATTATGGGATATATAGCAAGACCCGGGTTGGCAATTTAGTGATTCAGCAAATGCTGAAACAAGCAGGGAAGAAAACAGTGTCCGGAGCCCTGGCATTTGCAGATGAGGGGGGTGGACGAAGGGAGAGACGGCTTCGGTCCCGAACCATGTGGCCGGCCTGTGCCGTGTGCCGGCCGTGGGCGTCCGCAATCATTCCGGATGAAGTGAGGCCAGCATCGCCAGTTCCTGCTGATATTCGTCGATGCGTGCCTCGATGCGGGCCGTGTTGTAGAAATCGAGTTCGTCGCGGCCCTGTTCGAGGGCCATGTTCAGCTGACGGATGGCCTGATGGGTCAGGCCGATGCGGTAGTAGTACTCGCCCATGGCCACATGGCTTTCGGCCTTGTGGCCAAGCCGGGCTTCGGCCGTGGCCAGGAGCTGGTAGATCTTCGGGATGCTGCTGTCCTCCGCGCCCTGCTTGCGCCATTCCCGGATCAGATCCCGCGTGGCCTGGGGCTTGCCGGCGTCGAGCAGGGCGCTGGCGTAGGCAAAGGTCAGCGGGCCATTGCCGGGATAGTCCTTCAGGGCAGCGTCGAACCGCGCCAGAGCGGCCTTGTGATCGCCGGCCAGGGATTCGAGCCGGGCCCGGGCCAGCAGATAGGCGATGCGGCCGCCGTCTTCGTTCAGCAGCCGGTCGAGGATACGGCGGGCGCCTGCGTAGCGCCTGGTCTCCATCATCGCCAGGGCCAGTCCGTAGCGGGCGGCGGCCTTGTCGATGTAACGCCCGTTGCGCAGATCGCTTTCGAGCTGGCGATAGGTGGCTTCCGGATTGCGGCTGGTGAGCACGGCCAGTCGGGTGCGGATCAGATAGTAGTTGCGTGAGCTGTGCCACTTGCGTGTCGGATACCGGGCGGCCCGGTTCATGGCATCGGCGATCCGGTTTTCGGTGACCGGGTGGGTGCGCAGGAATTCGGGAGCGGAACTGCCGTACAGCCGGCTTTCCCGATCCAGCTTGTGAAAGAAGTCGGCCATGCTGGCGGGGTTGAACTCGCTCTCGGCCAGCAGGGCGATGCCGATGCGGTCGGCCTCCTTTTCGTTCTCCCGGGTGAAGTCGAGCTGGCGCTGGATGTTGCCGGCGGCCAGCGAGGTGAGGGCCGCCTGGCCCAGCTCGCTGCCCTGGGAGCCGAGCACGATGGCGGCGATGATGGCCGCCAGCACGGGAATGTTGCTGCTGTTCTCGGCCAGTTCATAGGCGCGGGCGTGGTGGCGCTGGGTGACGTGGGCGATTTCGTGGGCCATCACCGAGGCCAGCTCGTTTTCCGACTCGGTGGCCAGCACCAGCCCGTAATTCACGCCAATGAAGCCGCCGGGCAGGGCAAAGGCGTTGATCCCGTCGTCGTTGACGAGAAAGAAACTGAACTGGCGCTGGCGGGTGTCACTGTGGGAAACCAGGCGGTAGCCCAGAAAGTTGAGATAGTCGGTAGCCAGCGGATCGTCGAGGATGCCGCCGGCGCGCCGGATGTTCCGGACCACCGCCTCGCCGGTGCGCCGCTCCTCCACGGGGCTGACCAGGGCGGCGCCACTGGCGCCGATTTCCGGCAGGGCGACCCCATCGCTGCTGGCAGGGATCGCCACCAGCATCAGGGCACTGGCCAGAACGGCGTGGAAGAGGGGCTGGATGCGCATGGGTAGCCGGAATCTCGGTTTGGGGCAGGGTCCTGGATGCGGGTGACGGTATTGAGACCGGCGAATTCTCCGCCGGTTCCACCATTATATGTCGTCCCGAAGAGTGGTGCAGGGACCGGTTGCATGACAAATCTGCCGGAATCGGACGTGATGCGGTTCATTGTCATCATATGAACATATCCGGATATAATAATGCTTCGTTCATCATGCAACCCCATCGTGCCGATGGTCCTGCCTGTCGAGGCTTCAGGGAAGAACATGCCAATCCATACGGAAATCGAGATCGCCGAACTCCAGCAGTTGCTCGAGAACCCCGACTGCACCGCGCTGGTCGTCGATGTGCGCGAGCCGGACGAATTCGCGCGAGGACACCTGCCGGGTGCCGTCAACTGGCCCCTGTCACGTCTGGACGAGCGCCTTTCCTCGCTCCCCCGGGACCGTTCCCTGGTTCTCTATTCCGGCCATGGTCACCGATCGGCCGAGGCCTGCAGCCGCCTGTACCAGGCCGGTTTTCACGACCTCTGCCATCTGCGCGGCGGCCTGGAAGCCTGGCGCACGAGTGGCCTGCTGGTCGCCTGACGCAGAGATTTCCTGTTCGAGAAGGGATTTAAGTCACTGAAAATCCGCCAGTTCGCGGATACGGTTGTCATTCCTGCCAAGTTATCATATAAGTGTTGGATTGTTTGCTAATATTTTGCAAGCGATACAAAGATTCGATTCCACTCCATAACACTCAATATGAAGGAGAGTATTCATGGCTGACTTTGATGAAGAACTGGATGCATCCGGACTGAACTGCCCGCTGCCCATCCTGCGTGCCAAGAAGGCGCTGGCCGGCATGTCCTCCGGCCAGGTGCTGCACATCATCGCCACCGATCCGGGTTCCGTGAAGGACTTCGAGGCCTTTGCCAAGCAGACCGGCAACGAACTGCTGGAATCCAAGGAAGCGGGCGGCAAGTTCGAGTTCCTTATCAAGAAGGCTTGATCGTTGTCCTCCGATAATAATAACGACCAACCCTAACCTGCCCACCAGCCCTCCGGGCTGGTGGCAGTCGTCGAGGTGATTACCATGTCAGATGAAAAGAAGCTTGCCATCATTGCCACCAAGGGAACCCTGGACTGGGGCTACCCCCCGTTCATTCTCGCCTCCACCGCGGCCGCGCTGGGCTACGAAGTGGAAATCTTCTTTACCTTCTACGGCCTGCAACTGCTGAAGAAGAAAATCGATGTCAAGGTCAGCCCGCTGGGCAACCCGGGCATGCCCATGCCCATGGGCATGGACAAGTGGTTCCCCACCCTGTTCACCGCCCTGCCGGGCATGGAAGCCATGATGACCTCCATGATGAAGGCCAAGATGAAGTCCAAGGGCGTCGCCAGCCTGGAAGATCTGCGCGAACTGTGCCAGGAAGCGGACGTGAAGATGGTCGCCTGCCAGATGACCGTGGACCTGTTCGACATGAACCCGTCCGACTTCATCGACGGCATCGAATTCGGTGGCGCCGCCACCTTCTTCGAATTCGCCGGCGATTCGGACATCACCCTGTTCGTCTGAACACACCGCGCCAACCTCACAGGAAAGCCCCGCAGGTTTCCCCCTGCGGGGCTTTCCTGTTCGGGCCTCATCGAATGCCACATTGCGTTCCCTCCAACACCCGCCGAAATACCCGAGTGTAGGAGCGGCGCCCCCGCCGCGATAAACGGTCAACAAAGCCGCATATCCCGGACTTTGCCCCAATCCCCTCTCGAAGCCCCAAACCTGTTTGCCCTCGCCCCTCGTCCCTCGCCACTGTCTTTTCGAAAGGGACATAAATCACAGAACCCCGCCCGACATTTGTGACAAGGTTTCTTCCGACACCGTCGCAAAAGGGGCGGTAAAGCAAGCGGTAAAACGAACGGATTCAACATTCGCATATCATTGAATACTAATGTTTGTGCGAGCCAGACTTACGTGGAAAAAGCGCTTGACAGCCTATCGGCCCTATTGAAAGATACGGTGCCAGTTGCAACGCCAACTGTTGCACAATAACAACGATAATCGGCGTGATGGCCACAACCATTCCGCCCGTCGTTACAAGCAATAACCATAGTAACGGGAGATCAGAACATGAATCGATTTACCAAACG
>JALVBM010000198.1 GCA_027010665.1 Chromatiales bacterium | reverse complement strand
CGCTCGCGCACCGGCCCGCCCCCCGCTGGCACCTGTGCGACCGGCGGTGTTGCGACACGGCCGGCCGGCGCCTCCTGAAAGCGGTAAAGGGTCCAGCTTCCGTCGTCCTGTTCCTCGATGGGCATCGCCGGCGAGGCGGCCGCATCGCCGACCGACACCGGTTCATCGTCGGGCAGGGCTTCGCGCTGGATCCGGAGCCCGTCTGCGGATGTCGCATGCCGGCCGGGCAGCGGCCGGCGGGCATCACGGATGACGTCGTCGAGCAGCCCCATGATTCATGCCCTCCCGTTCACGACTGCATGCCCCGGGCGGCATCGATCAGATCGAGATAGCGCTGCCGCCGGCGCCGGGGCAGCGCCAGGATGTCGGTTTCGGACCAGTGGTAGTAACCGGCAAGACGGTGCACGTCGAGCAGCAGCCGCGAACCGTCGCGGCGCAACAGGGGGTAGGGCTCCGGTTCGATCACGTTTTCGGCGCCACACTCGGGACAGGTGGCGCGCACCCGCTCGATGAGCGCCGGCGCCACGGCTTCCAGCGCCGTCTCGATCCGGGACCAGAATGCCTCGTCTTCGATCCTGTGCGGGACCGAATCCGGCGGGCCTTCGACGAGGATGCGCCCGAGCAGGACGGCACGCGCCCGCGGCAGTGCCTCGATGTCCGCCACCGCAGCCTGGTCCGCGCCGTTGGGCAGGCGCAGGATCCATTCCGCCTGCGCGTGACAGACACGGGCAAAGGGATACCCTTCGCCGGCTTCACCCACCGGCAGGCTCGAGAGCCTGAGGGGAAAATCGAACGGCGCGTCGCATTTCCGGCAACGGGCGCTGTGCCAGCGCGACTCGCCACCGAGCCGGGCATCGAGCAGGCGCATCAACTGCTTGCGATCGGCGACGCACAGGCTCGCCACCCGTTCGGGCGTCGGTTGCCCGTCGCCGAGCCTCTCCAGCGCTGCGGCCAGCAACCGGGTCACCGCATCGGGCACGTTCGCCGCAGCCGCCACGGCCTCGGCCAGTTCCAGCTCGACCCGGCCGTCCAGCGCCCGGAACCGTGCCCGGCGCTGCCGCTGTCCGCTTTCCCAGAGCCCGCCGGGCAGGATCACGTCCATGGTCCCGCCCTCCCCGTCAGGTTTCGGTGGGTTCGGTGACGCTGGTGTCGCGCTCCCAGCCCTCGTGCTGCAGGGTGATGGTCTGGATGCCCACGGCATTCATGGTGCCGGCGTCCATCTCCGGCAGCGCCTGGTACTCGGACACCCAGGCCCGGTAGAGCTTGTAGGAGATGGCCACGCTGCCCTGCAGGTTGAGCACGTTGATGACGATGTCCTTGCGGAAATTCTTCAGCGACATGGCGGCATCGCCCTGGATGTTGTTCACCAGGTTGGCCCACTGTTCGAACACCGGATCGTGGGACAGCCCCTGCTCGAGGGTGATGGGCTCGTAGCTGGTGCCGCCGGGCAGGATGCGTTCGGTGGAGGGATCGCCAGCCGTGCGCCACTTGATGGCTTCGGTCTTCTTCTTCAGCGCGCCCATCTTCTTGAGGCCGGCGACGGGCCGGCCATCGATCAGGATCTGGAACTTGAAGGTGCGGTAGGGATCGAAACGATGTGCGTTGACGGAGAACATCGGTGCGGCCATGGTTCCTTCCTCGCGTTATTGTTGTCCGACTTTCTGCTGGATTCTGACGATCACGAATTCGGCCGGCTTGAGCGGCGCAAAGCCCACTTCCACGATCACGCGCCCGGCATCGATATCGCCCTGGGTCATGGTGCTGCCGAGTCCGCAGCGCACGAAATAGGCGTCCGACGATTTCTCGCCCTGGAAGGCGCCGACCCGGAACAGGCCGTTCATGAACGATTCGATGTTGGTGCGCAGGGCCGACCACAGGCGGTGATCGTTAGGCTCGAACACGGCCCACTTGATGCCGTTGTAGAGACTCTCCTCGATGAAGACGGCCGTGCGCCGCACCGGGACGTAACGCCATTCGGGATTGGCCCGCGTGGCCAGCGTGCGGCTGCCCCAGATCACCGAGCCGTAACCCGGCAGGCGGCGAAAGGCGTTGACGCCACTGGGGTTGAGGAAGTCCTGTTCGTCGTTCTCAACCACGTATTCGAGATCGGCCAGGCCCAGCAGGGTGGCCTCGACACCGGCCGGGGCCTTCCACACCCCGCGCCGCCCGTCGGTCCGCGCCCACATGCCGGCGGCGAAGGCTGCCGGCGACACCAGCACCCGGCGCGGCTTGCCCGGGGCCCGTTCGGCATCGTAGAAGGGATTGGCGACCCACGCCCACGGATAGTAGAGCGCGCCGTAGGTGCTGGTATTCAGACCAAGACTCTGCACGTCGCCGGCGCTGGTCAGCTCCGAGTTGGGCGGCGGATCGTAGATCACCATGCAATTGCGCATGTATTCGGCATGGCCGATGGCTTCCTCGATCTGGTCCTTGCCCTTGCCGCTTGCCCAGTAGTGCCCCGGCAACAGGATCATGTTGATGTCCCGAACCTTGCGCAACGCCGAAAACGCGCTGTTATAGTCCGTTTTGCCGCCATCGCTGCCGTTTTCACCACCGTCGAGCGTCAGTTCGGTCACCTGATCGGTCGCTCCCTGGAGAATGGTACGCAGGGTATCCACGTCCGCCCCATCGGCCAGCTCGACCGTGACGAGTTCCGAGACATCGTTGATCATCGAGGCAATGAAGTCCGGCTCGGCCTCGCGGATGTCCACTTCCGCGAAGACTTCCAGGGCCTCGAACTCGTCACCCGTACCGCGCCCGACTTCCACCCGGTAGCGGTTGTTTTCGGCCTCGTCGGACAGCCCGATGATCCGCACCACGATACCGTCGGCCCAGGTGCCCGGCGAGGTAGCCGTGAACGTCAGCAGGGCCGTTCCGCCGTCCTCGACGCTGGCCGATGCCGATAGGGCGCCGGTGGCCATGCGCTGCACATAAGCCTTGCCGCCGCCGTTCTGGAAGAAGGCATAGACGGCATGGCCCATGGGGTCCCCCAGCACCTTGCCACCGGCAAGTTGCAGCGAGGTGTCCGCGCTTCGATCCTGCAGGCCACCGAAGATGCGTTCGTAATCGCCCCAGCCGCCGATCAACACCGGGGTGCCGATCGGTCCTTTCAGACAATAACCAATGAACAGCGCCGTGGATGTGCCGACCGCCTCGATGGGTTTCGACCCGGAGGGGACCTCCTCGACATAGACGCCGGGATGCAGATAGGTGGCAGGCATGTTTCCTCTCCTTGCAACAAGTCTCCCGTCGCGCACGGGAGCAGTCCCTGACAGTGTGTCGCAATCCCCTGTCGGCATCGGAACGTCGCACGCCAGATTCGATGACAGGGGAATGGACGCCTAGATTTCCCTTTAACCCTAGATCAGGATTCCTGCCATGCCCTCGGAAAAAGGTTTGAAATTTGCGCCGGACGTTTCCGGATCTGCGAAACGCTTCACGCTTTTCCGGTTTTCCCGAGCATGTCCTGCAATCGCCCGCGCATGTCGCGGGTTACCCGTTGCAGGTGCTCGCGATTGGCTTCCGGCAGGGTGCGCAGGGCGGCAATCCGCTCGTCCAGATCCGCGGTGACATTCAACACTTCGTCGATCATGTCTGCCAGTTGCGGCCGGCGGAAACCCAGGTTGTGGGCCAGGTTCACCAGCGCGGTTTCGAAGCCGATGGGCCGGCCCTGCTCATCGAAATCGCCGTAGCCGTCGAAGGGCATGGCGGCGAGGAGATCGTGGCGTCGGTACGCGCGCATGGGGGTGGGGTCGTAGACCGGCGAGAAGCCGAGCCAGTCACCGCGCTGGACCAGCGACAGGTTCTCAAGGTGCAGATCGCCGTTGCCGGTGGCGAAGGCCAGCAGCAGGCGCCTGAGCAGATGGGCCTTGGATTCGCGGGGCTCGCTGACCAGCGGCACGGGGGAGACGTCGATGGCGCGGCCGATGGCGTCGTAGCTGCTGCTGTAGTGACTGGTCACCGTGCGGTCGCCGCTGGCCATCACGGCGTACCAGCTCTCGGTGAAGATCGGGGCCTGGCGATCGTCGCGGTCGTAGCGTTCCACGGCGATGGCCGGCAGGCCGCCCACTTCCGCCAGCCAGTGACGGGGCACGGCGAAGCCGGCTTCGCGGTGGAGATCCAGGGCCAGCGCTTCCAGCTCGGCGATGCCGGGATAGGTGGCCTTCTCGAACTTGAGAACCACGTCGGTGCGTCCCGGCGACGGCCCGCGCGTGGGCAGGCCGACGCGGCCGTCCCAGCCGCTGTCCGGGATCGACAGCAGCAGCTTGGGAATCGCCCCGCCGACGCTGGGGGTGGGGCCGAGCGCCTCGATGATGGCCTCGGCGCCCTCGTCCAGCCAGGTGAGAAATTCCTTCAGTGAGAAACCGATGCGCTCGCCGATGGGGAACAGCTCGGCGGGACGCGCGGCATCGTACCAGCGGCGGGCGGTATCGTCGTCGGCGAACACGTCCAGATGGCCGATGCCGCCGTGGCCGGCAATCAACAGGATCTGCCAGTCGGTATCGAAACCCGGGTCCGGATGAATCCCCTGACGCTCGAGATAGCGCAGAATCAGGCGGCGCTGGAAACCGCCCTCGCTCTCGGGCGGAATGTGCGCCTGCAGTTGCGGGAACAGGTCGAAGCTGGACGTGCGCTGCCAGACCAGGGTGTTTTCCCGCACCAGTGCCGGCGGATAGAGCACGCCGAGGCCGGGCAGGCCGGCGGCCAGGTAGTCGCTGTCGTAGGTGAACCGGCATTCCCGATCGGTGACCACGAAGCGCCCCATGCGCCGGGGCATGCCGCCCAGGCGCGTCCACACCACCGCTTCGCGATCAGTCGCCATCGGCCGGCCCCGCGAACAGATCGCGGTTCATGAGGCGTTCGAGCACCGGCGCCCGGGGCGCAAGGGTGAGGGTGAGGTCCACGGCGTTGGCCAGCCGCTCGAGCGTGGAGAGCCGGGCGTCCTTCGCCCGCTTGAGCTTGGAAAGAGTGGTGGGTCCGAGTCCGGCCCGCTGCAGCAGGGTCTTCTGATCCCAGCCCCGGGCGCTCGCCGCCTCGAGAATGCGCGCCAACAGTTCGTCGAGCTTTTCCTGCATGTCGATTACCTTAGAGGGTTATGCAGGTATAATTATAGTTATGATTACCTTTTATGGTAATCATATAATTACCAAACAGGGTAATTGTTAATACATAATATTATTTATTTACCCACCCTGGTAATTGCCCATGACGACGAAACCGGGTCTTTTTGCCGTGCGTTTCCGGCCGCAGGCGGTCACCCTGCCAAAACGGCGGAATTGATGCTATGGTGCGCGACCCGCGGATCGCCTTTTCGTCGTTGCCTTCATGAATGCACTCCCCCCCGAACTGCAGGCCCAAGTCGAGGCCATCTGTGCCGAGGGCTGCAATCACGTGCGAGCGGTCATTCGCCGGCTCGAGGCCGACAGTCCACCGGCCGAACTGCGCAAGCTGGATCCGGATGCGCGGCAGCGCATCCTGCGGGAACTGCAGGCCATCATGGCCGTATACGACGCCCACTGACCGGAGCGGCCCGGCGAGGGATGCCCCGGGCATCCAGAACGACGATTCAGTCCCGGACCTGGCGTTCCGGCTCTGGCAGATACCGTGACCAATCCACGGAGGTGTCGCCAAAGACCAGAAAATGGGGATTGAGCAGACTTTCCTTGGTGTTGTAGCGCAACGGTCGCATCTGCGTGTCGGTCACCCGGCCACCGGCTTCCTCCACCACGCACTGGGCCGCCGCCGTGTCCCATTCCGAGGTCGGTCCCAGCCGGGCATAGATGTCGGCCGCGCCTTCGGCCACCAGGCAGGACTTGAGCGAGCTGCCCATGCTGATCACTTCATAGTCGGGCAGGTTGTCCAGAAAGGCCTGGAAGGCAGTACTGCGATGGGAGCGGCTGCCGGCGACCACCACTTTCTGCGGGCAGTGCTCGCGCACGTGGATGCGCACCGGATCCTCCAGCTCGGTCTTCTTCCAGGCGCCGAAACCGCGCGACGCGTAGTAGAGGCTGCCGACCACCGGCGCATAGACCACGCCGATCACCGGCTCGTGATTCTCGATTAGCGCGATGTTGACGGTAAACTCTCCGTTGCGCTTGATGAATTCTCGGGTGCCGTCCAACGGATCCACCAGCCAGTAACGCTGCCAGGTCTTTCGTACCGAAAAGGGCGTGGGGGCCGACTCTTCGGAGAGAATGGGGATGTCGGGGGTCAGGGACTCGAGACCCTCGACGATGGTGCGGTGGGCGGCCATGTCGGCCTCGGTGAGCGGCGTCTGATCCGCCTTTTCGGAAACCTCGAAACCCTGTTCGTAGATTTCCATGATGCGCCGTCCGGCCTGGTAGGCAATCTGCCGGACCGGATCGTGGAGGGCCTGCAGATCCTCCGGGGTCTTTGTCTGTGTCATGCGGCCATGTCCGTGGGCTGGGGAAAACGAGATGTCATGGACACCTTCCGTAAGGCCATTGTGCCAGCCCGGAGGCGCGGCTGCCATCTGCCATCAGGGGGAGCGTGCGTCCACGAACCGGATCTCGGTCTGCAACCGCCCCTCGAACCAGGCATCCAGGCGGATGCGTCCCGGCGCCCGTTCGATGCTGAAGCCCGGCTGCGCCGCCGGACGAATCCGTACCGGCCGCAAGTGCGCCGCGGCGAATTCGATGACCACCGTCACCCGCATCGGATAGTAGCCATCGAGGAAACGGCGCATGTAGGGACCATTGGCGAGTTGCCAGACGCCGCCGGGCAACGCCGTCAGCGCGCGGATCCGTCCACGCAGGCAGAGCCGGGCATCCCGGCCCACGTCCTCGAGCTGGACCGTGTCCCCCTCGACCCAGGCCCGTGCGATTCCCCGGGCCTGGGTGATGACCAGATCCCGGACACGGCCCGGCCGGAAGACGATCTGGGTGGCCGGCACCGGATCCAGGTTCTCATGGCACTGTTCCATGCGTACCCAGCCGGTCTGCCGGCTCTGCGCATCGAGCGTCAGGTGCTGAAAATGATGATGGACCGGTCTGGCCGGCGGCCGTGCGAGGAAGACCAGCTCGCCCTCGTTCACGTCTGCGGTGCTGACCGAGGGCGGCAGCGGCTCGTCGCTCTCCAGCCAGCGCTCCAGCTCCGCCTCGTCGGGCGCGGCAAGCCCCTGCATGGCCAGCAGCAAGGACAGAAGACCCGGCAACAGACGCAGCGACACGAACGGCTCCTCCAAGATGGACTGTTCCCAGTCTAGCAGCTTCGCCGGGCCTGCCCGCTGGATTCCCCGCCCGGGATCCGTTAACGTGACCTCCCGACCGACACCCACGCCTTGCCTGCCATGCTCGACTGGCGCCACATCGACACCGTCCTTCTCGACATGGACGGCACCCTGCTGGATCTCCACTTCGACAACCATTTCTGGCGGGAGCACGTGCCCCGCCGCTATGCAGAGAAACACGGCCTCAGTCTCGAGGCGGCCCGTGCGGAGCTGTTTCCCCGCTTTCGTAGTGCCGAGGGCACCATCGACTGGTACTGCGTGGACTACTGGTCGGCACAACTGGGCCTGGACATCGCCATGCTCAAGGCCGAGGTGGACCACCTCATCGCCGTCCACCCCCACGTGCTCGAATTTCTGGAACGTCTCGCGGCACTTGGCATCCCTCGGGTGCTGGTGACCAATGCCCACCACAAGTCGCTGATGCTCAAGCTGGATCGCACCGCCCTGCACGATCATCTCGATCACATCGTCTGCGCCCACGACTTCCGTGTACCCAAGGAGGAACAGGCCTTCTGGAATCACCTCCAGAACCGTCACCCCTTCGATCCGTCCCGCACCCTGCTGGTGGACGACAGCCTGCCGGTGCTGCGCTCGGCCCGGGACTACGGCATTGCCCACCTGCGCGCCGTCAGGCACCCCGACAGTCGCACGCCCCCGAAGGACACCGGCGAGTTCGAGGCGATCACGGATTTTCGGGACATCATGCCAAGTCTCAGGGACGAGGAGCGAGGGACGAGGGAAAGCCAGTGCGAGGCTCCGAACCGTAGGGTGCGTTCGCGCAGCAACGCACCAAAAAACAGGGGCGAGTTGCGAGGGGCGAGGGACGACGACTGCAGGGATGCAGGAGGTAGAGCGAAGCAGGATGCCCGAGCCGAGGAAAAATCTGTGCGTGGCTCCAAACCGTAGCGTGCATTCGCGCAGCAACGCACCACGCCAATCTGACATCAATATCGGCGTTTAACGGTCCTTCTTCCTCGCCCACTTCTCGAACCGCCGGTCCCAGTTCCTGAACCGCTCCCGGCAGTAATCGTCAAGTTCCTCATAGGTCCGGAAGTAGTGCCTGAAGTCGTCGGCCGGGTCAGCGTCGAATTCGCAGTAGTCGTTGCTGTGATCCCGGCAGATCTGCGGGCGGGTTTCGTAGATCCCGCAGCGGCCGTCGGCCTGCAGGAACCGGCAGGCGGTGAGGAAGGTCAGGTACCAGCCGTCCTCGTCCTGATAGATCTCCACGTTCTGGTGGGCAAGCTGCCACAGCAGGATGTCGAAATCGGCCATCTTGCGCGGGGTGTCGATGGCCTGGGTGACGTAGGTGCAGCAGCGGCTGCCAGGGCAGTGGCTGCACTTGACCTCCGGCGCCAGGGTGGCGGGATCAGGCACAGAGGCGGTGCTTCGCTTGGCAGACATGAGCGGGGACCGGTAAGATGGACCACGCCATTATAACCGCACCCCCGCATGCCCATGTCCCCGATACGCAAACTGCTGGCCCGTCTGGGTCCTGCCCCCCTGAAGAACAACATGGAGTTCAACCAGGCGGTCTCCCGGGCCCTGATCTGGGTCTTCGCCACCGCGCTCATCGGCGCCGGCATGAAGGCCAACTACTACCCGACCGATTTCACCCATTATCTGATCTTTGCCACCTTCTTCCTGGTCTACACCATTGTGGTGATGGTGAGCATCTTCATCGTGCCCCGCTCGAAGATCCGGCCCTACATCACCATCCCCTTCGACATCGCGGCCATCGCCGTGGCCATGATGCTCACCGATGCCGGACCCTTCTCCGCCTTCTTCCTGTTCTTTCCCTGGATCTATTTCGGCTACGGGGTGCGCTATGGCCGGCGGGAACTGTTCGCGGCCACGGCTGCGGCCATCATCGCCTTCAGCATCGTCCTGTCGATCACGGACTCCTGGTATTCGCACGTCTACGACGTCATCGCCTACATGGTGTTTCTCGTCGCCCTGCCCTTCTTCCTCGACGTGATGATCACCCGCATCCGGCGCGCGCGCGAGGAAGCCGACCGCGCCAACCGCGCCAAGAGCGAATTCCTGGCCACCATGAGCCACGAGATCCGCACCCCCATGACCGGGATCCTCGGCATGACCGAGCTGCTGGAAAAGACGCCACTGAACGACGAGCAGAAGGAATACGTGGAAGGGCTCAAGGAGTCCTCCATCACCCTGCACTCGCTGATCAACGACGTGCTGGATCTGTCCAAGATCGAGGCCGGCAAGTACCAGCTCGACCACTCGGCCTTCAACCTCGAGCGGGTGATCCGCGGCGTCGTCAACATCTTCGAACCCCAGGCAAAGAAGAAGGGTCTTCGCCTCACCTGGCACATCGACGAGGACGTCCCCGCCATGGTCATGGGCGATCACAACCGCCTGCGCCAGGTCCTGCTCAACCTGATCAGCAATGCCGTGAAATATACCGACGAGGGCGAGGTCTCGGTGCAGGTGAAACGGGCCGCCAATGACGATGGCCTGAACCGCCTGCGCTTCGAGGTCCGGGATACCGGCATCGGCATACCGCCGGAACAGCTCGAACACATCTTCGAGCCCTTCTACCAGTGTCGTACCGATCCGGCCGAACAGCGCCACGGCACCGGTCTGGGCACTACCATCTCCCACAAGCTGGTGCATGCCATGTACGGCGAGATCGGCGCCGAAAGCACGCCCGGGCAGGGCAGCCTGTTCTGGTTCGAACTGCCCCTGCCGGTGGCCGAGGAAGCCATGCGCAAGGCCGAAAGCCGCGAAGAGGCCGGCACCGACGCCGACGGCAACCGCCTGCACGTGCTGCTGGCCGAGGATACGGCCATCATTGCCAAGGTCATCACAACCTTCTTGCAACAGGAAGGCCACAGGGTCACCCACGTGGACAACGGCCGCGACGCACTGGAGGCGCTGCAGAAACACGACGATTTCGACGTGGTGCTCATGGACATGCGCATGCCGAAGCTGACCGGCCTGGAAGTGACCCGCCTGTGGCGGGCCCAGGAACCGGACGGCCGGCACGTGCCCATCATCGCCCTGACCGCCAATTCCACCACCATCGAACGGGATCAGTGCTTCGCCGCCGGCATGGATCACTTCATCACCAAGCCGGTCAGTCAGGCGCGACTCATCGAAGTCATCCAGGAAGTGTTGTGAGATGAACGACGATCCGCAGGCAGCCTCCCGGCTCCGGCGGCAACTCAAGGCCTTCCTTGCCCAGGCCCAGAAAAACGAACGCAAGTTGCAACGCTTTCAGGAGCAGGAGGTGGCCTTCATGGCCGCTGCGGGCCTGGGGGAACTGCTCGACACCCTGTTCACCGACTATCCACACCGTTTCAGACTCGATGCCGTCACCCTGCGACTTGTCGATCCGGACCACGAGATACGGCGCATCCTCACCGAGCTCGAACGTCTGCCCGATCCCCGGCTGCAGTTCGTGGAGGTGCCCCTGCCCGCAGACACCGCCCCCTGGCTCGGCCCGCTGACCCCGGCCAAGGCGCAGGAACATTTCCCCGGCCTGCCGCCACCGGCCTCGGCGGCCTTGTTGCCGCTCCGGCGCCAACGTCGCTGCCTCGGTCAGCTCGCCATCGGCAGCGCCCGGCGCGAACGTTTCATCACCGGCTCGGCCACCGATTTCATGGCCCGGCTCGCGGACGTGCTCGCCGTGTGCATCGAGAACGCCCTCAATCACGAGCGCATCAAGCGCCTCGGTCTTGTCGATCCCCTGACCGGCCTGCACAACCGGCGTTACTTCGATGCAAGACTGACCGAGGAAATCGGTCAGGCCCGGCGAACGGGCCGGCCACTGGCCTGCCTGTTCCTGGACATCGACCATTTCAAACAGGTCAACGATACCCACGGCCATGGCGTCGGTGATCGGGTGCTGCAGATCGTGGCCAACACGCTGAAATCCCAGATGCGCCTCAACGACGTGCTCGCCCGCATGGGTGGCGAGGAATTCGCTGTGCTGCTCGCGGACACCGACCAGGCCACGGCCATGGACATCGCCGAACGCATACGCCTGGCCGTGGCCCACGGCACCCGCGACGCCCTGCCGTTCCCCGTGACCCTTTCCATCGGCTGCAGCACGCTTGCCGACGAGGCCACGTCAACGCCCGAAGCCGCCGGTGAGCGTCTGCTGGAGGAAGCCGACACCGCGCTCTATCAGGCCAAGCAGGCTGGCCGCAACCGGGTTGCCCTGCATCGGCAATCCGAGGCCTCATGACGCGGCGCATCGACAGCGGCATGCAAGCCTTCCTCGAGTGAAGAACGGGAAAAGGGGGGAAAAGGTGGACGGTTCCCGACGAGTCTGTCGAGGACCATCAGCGCATCGCACAGCAGCACTGAGCAATCCGGCGAGAAACCGGAAGGGGAAAGGACAAGAGAATGCTGCGCGACGCCGTGACGTCGCGCAGCGCTGTTCTCAGGGCTTCTTGGGCGTGGTGTAGGGCACTTCCTTCTGGAAGGACTCCCAGATGGTCTCGTAGCCGACGTAACCGGTTTCGGTGGGCTCCTTCTGACGGGTGCGCACGAAACGGGCGTGGCCTTCGGGTACCTTGGGACGGGTCTTCGGTGCTTCACTCATGATCATGCTCCTCAATGGCTGTTCGGGAGGTCAAACAAATGCTGGCCAGCCCCTCCCTTCAGGCTGACGTTGTTGTTCACGGGCGCCGGTAGTGCGCCTTTTGGGGGATCACGTGCCGCACGCCCCCCTGCGGATTCTCCACGTCGCCCCGGTAACGGGGGATGAGGTGGATATGGACATGAAAGATGCTCTGCCCGGCCGCCTGTCCCACGTTGACGCCGACATTATAGCCATCTGGCGCATGCGCCGCATCGATGCGGGCCTTTTCCTGCCGGATCAGATCCATGCAGGCGGCGACTTCCTCGGCCGTCAGGTCGAAGAAGCTGGCCACGTGCCGGCGCGGGATGATGACCGTGTGGCCGGGGCTCACGGCATTGGTATCCCGGGCGCTGTAGGCCAGTTCGTTCTCCAGCGACACGCCCTGCGGATCGGTGCAGAACAGGCACGGATTGTTCGGATCCCGCTTGCCGGCCGGTTTGTTGCTCGCCGCCTCTGCCATGCCGGTTCCGATGGCTCAGTTCAGCGGCACCTTGACGGTGCCTTCCACGTTCGGTACTTCCTCGACCTTGCCGCCGTGTTCGATTTCTTCCGCGGTGGCGTCCCGCACGGTCTTGATCTCCAGGCGGAAGATCACTTCCCGTCCGCACAGGGGATTGTTGCCGTCGATGGTGATCGACTTCTTGTCCACCCGCGTGACATAGAAGGTGCGGGTCTCGCCCCGGTCGTTCTCCATCAGGATCGACAGTCCCACCTCCCGGTACTCCTCGGGCACGTTCTCGATGGGCTCGATGATCACCAGCGACTCGTCGCGGGGGCCATACAACTGGTTGCAGTCGATGGGCACCTCGATCACATCGCCGGGCAGTCGCCCCTCGAGCTCGGCCATCACGGCCGGCGCCAGGATCTCGTTGACACCGTGCACGTAGCCAATGGGGTACTGGACCTCGGTCAGCACCGAGCCGGTCTTCTTGTCGATGACCTTGTACATCAGCTCGACGTACTTGTTCTTGCCGATGGCGTCTTCGATTTGCGGAATCTCTTCTTTGACCATGATGAACTCGGGATAACTTCTTGTGGCGTGGCCGGCGACTGGATCAGAAGATGGAAGCGCCGAAGATGCGCACTTCGCCGTTCTCGTAGCCGAGCACC
This sequence comes from Chromatiales bacterium, assembly GCA_027010665.1. GTDB lineage: Bacteria > Pseudomonadota > Gammaproteobacteria > UBA6429 > Thiohalophilaceae > JALSSV01. The sequence continues at coordinate 21,760 of JALVBM010000198.1, read as the reverse complement.
AGTCGGCCCAGCCATTCGCCTTCGCGCTTGGTGCTGCGCACGCGGTACAGCACGGTCACATGCTCACCCCGGCGGATGATGCCGAGGTAATCGAAATTCGGGTCGAGATTGCGGGCCAGCTCGCTCTTGGCGAACTGCTTGCCCATTTCGACTTCGTTCAGGCCGAACAGCAGGTTGTACGAGAACTTGCGCGCAAACTTGCCGTACTGGCCCTTGTTGGAATACTTGATCAGGTCCGCCCACATGGGATGGGCGACTTCCTGGATTTCTTCATCACTCAGATGAATGATGTTCTGCCTGTTTTCTGTGGTGGCTTCGCTGGTCATGTTCATCTGTCGGTTGGACACTGTCGTTGAAATGCGGAGTGGATGGAAAACAAGCCAGGCTGCACGCAGCCACAATGGAAAGGCACCCGCAACGCCCCTTGCAAGGCCCTGCGGGTGCCCCAGGCTAGACGGACATGCCGTTACTCTTCGTCTTCACCCACGATGTGGTAGCACGGTGCCTTCTCCATCGTGTACTCCCCGGTCTTGGGATCACGACGGGAGACGGTCAGTACGTGCCAGTTCTCGTCGTCCAGCTTCATCGCGTCGCCGCGGTAGTAGTAACCGGGCCAGCGCGTCTCCTTGCGGAACAGGGTGTGATGCAGGACCGCTTCCGAGGTGCGCAGGCGGTGCTTCAGCTCCCAGGCCCGCAGCAGCTCGTGGTAGTCCTTGGCGGCCAGCTTCTCCAGATCCTCTTCCATGATCTTGAGCTTCTTCAGACCGATGTGCAGGAGCTTGTCGTTGGTCACGTAGTTGACGCTGGCACCGCCGCAGTACTCGTCCATCAGCTTCTGCAGACGGTCGAGACCCTGGCGCGGGTTGATGTAGTTGGGGTTCACATCGCCCGCGGTGATCTCGTTGCGATAGACCTTGTAGTGCTCCATCGGCTTGTAGACCTCGGCCTTGCGGTCGTTGATCTGCTTCTCGGAGACCACGATACCTTCGGCCTTGCCGTCGTCGATGTACTTGCAGGCGGCCTTGGCGGCCAGACGACCTTCGGTGAAGGAGCCGGAGGAGAAGGCGTGCGGGGTGCCGCCGACGGCGTCACCGGCGCCGAACAGGCCTTCCACGGTGGTCATGCGGTTGTAGCCCCAGAAGTACTCCTCGGGGGAGACATCCTCGGGACCGGAGCACCAGGCGCCGCAACCGGTGGCGTGGGAACCCATGACGTAGGGCTCGGAGGTGGTGAGCTCCGGGTTCTCGTTCTTGGGATCCACGTCGGTGGCGGCCCACAGCACGGCCTGACCGACGGTCATGCCGAGGAAGTTGTGCCAGCCGATTTCTTCCAGGTGCGGATCCTGGAAGGCTTCCATGGTGACCATGTGAATCGGACCACGACCGGCATTCACCTCGGAGATGAGCGCATGGTTGCGCAGGCAGGTCGGGATCGGACGGTGGGTGCGGTGCGAGGCCTCGGGATCGAGGTACTCCTTGCCCACCATCTTCTGCAGCTCCGGCCACCACTTGGACTCGTACTCTTCGCCGTAGGCGTTCTGGGTGTAGGTCTTGAGGTGCAGGAAGTAGGCACCCACCGGACCGTAACCGTCCTTGAAGCGGGCCAGCACGATGCGGTTTTCCATCTGGGTCATCTTGGCGCCGGCTTCGATCAGCAGACCGTAGGCGGAACCGGAGGACCAGGGCGCGTACCAGACGCGGCCGGCACCTTCACCCACGGAACGGGGCTTGAAGATGTTGGAGGCGCCACCGGCGGCGACGATCACGGTCTTGGACTTGAAGACGTGGAAGTCACCGGTGCGGACGTTGAAGCCGACGGCACCGGCCACGCGGTTCTCCTTGGCCTCGTCCATCAGCAGGTGGGTCACGCAGATCCGGTTGTAGACCTTGTCGGCCGACTTCTTGGCGGCCTCGGCCACGATGGGCTTGTAGGACTCCCCGTGGATCATGATCTGCCAGCGACCTTCACGCTGGTAGGCGCCGGTCTTGGGATCGCGCATCAGCGGCAGGCCCCACTCCTCGAACTGGTGCACGGCCGAGTCCACGTGACGCGCCATGTCGAACAGCAGGTCTTCGCGGACCATGCCCATCAGGTCGATACGGGCGTAGCGCACGTGATCTTCCGGCTTGTTCTCACCGAAGCGGGTACCCATGTAGCAGTTGATGGCATACAGGCCCTGGGCCACGGCGCCGGAGCGGTCGATGTTCGCCTTCTCGGCGATCACGATCTTCTTGTTCTTGCCCCAGTAGCGAGCTTCGAAGGCGGCACCGGTGCCGCCCAGACCCGCACCGCACACCAGGATGTCGATGTTGTCTTCTACGATAGTCTTGTGATCCATTAGTAGTACACCCCTGCTTTCATTTTCAGGCCATTCGACTCCAGCGTGTCCAGACCGCCGTCATCCATGCGGATGTACTTCGGCTCGTTGTACAGCAGCTGGCTGTCGCGCTGTTCCTGGGTCGGTTCGGGCACTTCCCGCAGATTGGGGATGGCCGAGCCCCACGGCTTGGTGGTGATGGGGGCGACCAGTTCGAAGTCCTTCTTGCCGTTGCGGAACTTGATGCGCCAGGCAATGATGCCCTTCTCTTCGTCACGCTTCACACGCACCGAATGACCCAGCGGTGCGAAGTCGGCATAGCCGCGAACGTCGATGGCGTTCATCGGGCAGGCCTTGACGCAGGAGAAGCACTCCCAGCACATGTTCGGCTCGATGTTGTAGGCCCGACGGGTAACCGTATCGATGTGCATGATGTCCGAAGGACAGATATCGACGCAGTGGCCACAGCCATCGCAACGCGTCATATAAACAAAAGTTGGCATTTTTCTGACTCCTTGCTTTGTTCAATCAGTAATGGCGCGGCGGTTCACGTTTGATACCCAGCCCCATGTTGGGCGGATTCTTGCCCATGTAGGTCGGCAGATCCGGGAACTTGGCCTGCACGGCCGGATCACGCGGATCGTAGTCGTCGGGCAGGTTGTCGCGGGTGCCGTCGGCCTTGCGAATGCGCTTCTCGAAGGCGGCAGCCGGCTTGAAGAACATGTGGGCGAACTTGGACCACAGAACGGTGCCGAACAGGGTGGTGGCGGAGATGATGAACAGGGCGAAGAACAGCAGCGCCCAGCCCTCCGAGCCACCGGACTGGAAGAAGGACCAGAGCAGGGCGAAGGTGGCAGTGGTGATCAGCGAGACGATGAAGATGTCGTCGCGATGAACCTGATACCACTTGTGGCCTTCGGCCGACACGTCGACGCGAATGAAGAACCAGAACCAGTAGCCACCGATGGCCAGCATCAGCGCACCGAGGTGCCACAGGAACGGCAGGGTGCCGGAGCTGGTGTCGGCACCGAAGATGATCATGGCGGTGGTCACCACGAAGATGATGAAACCATACATGGTCAGCAGATGGGAGATGCGGCGGGGCGTGTAGCAGAACTCGGAGGAGGTCAGCACTTCGCTCAGGATCGTCTTGATGAGCAATCCGAACTTCTCACCGCCACTGACCTGACGCTTGGCCTCCCGTTCCCACTTCTTCGACTTCTCGAAGAAGTATTTGGCGCTCTTCTTGTGCCACATGTCGAGAATGGTTCCAAGCGCAACCAGGATGACCATCAGGATGATATAGCCCTGCATGACAGCGGGCGTAATCGATCCTGTCAGTTCCATTCCTGCCAATTCGGCGAAAGGGTTATGGGTAAACATGACGTTTGCTGACCTCCTGTTTTAATTAAGCAAAATTTTGCCGCGATTATTAATCATTTCTGTCTACCACAGCCAATCAATGATTTTTGCAATAAACAAACGTGATTAATAACGCCAAGCACTGAAGCGTTTGGGTGATGTGATGGCGTGATCCCCGGTCACGATGAATTGTTCAAGGCATTGTTGTTCGTATGCGTGCTTCGGCGAAGTGCCAGTCCTTCACCGTTGCGCTGCATCGTCGGCGCGGTTTTTCGAATCCTGCGCGCCGGCGCCAAACTGGGCGCTCATTCGCAGGGTGCACAATTTAGCGACTTTTCCCGTCCGAATAAAGCGCTTTTTTTCAATTTGTTACATTAGTATTTTTGTAATCCCGCATAAGCGGGGTTTATGTGTTGCTGGCGGGCCTGCATGGCCGGTTGGCCGAATACCTATTTTATATGGTCGGCTATTCCGGCGTCCGCGCGGCCTGGCGCAGGGGGAGGACCAGCGCTTCGAATGCCGACGGCGGGACGTACTGAAGCAGTTCCTTGCCGTCCGCGTTCAGCAGGATGTCCAGCCCCTGGTCGGGGTAGAGCCAGTGCTGCCGCCGGTCATCGAGGCGAATCCGCTCGGCCGGCGGGCCGAACCGGGCCTCGATGGTGTCGGCATCGAGATTCACGTAGGGGATGTAGTCCAGCCCGACGATCACCCGATCGGCGGTCGCCAGCCGATCCGGCTCGCCGAGGGTATAGCGGACATTGCCGGTCTCCAGCACCTCGCGACGGGCGGCCCGGTCGCGGATCCCGGCCAGCTCGTCTTCCCCGGCGTCCAGGATCATGATCAGCCGGCCGGACAGGCCGCCGCGGGTGATTTCCTTGTAATAGACCTCGAGCGACAGCCGCCCGCCGGGTTCCTCGAACAACGCCAGCCTGTAGTCCCGGCCCAGCATGGCGGCCGCCTCTCCGAGCCGGGTCTGTCCCAGGGTGATGCCGAAGACCCGGCTGTGGGCGGGATCGGTTACGGTGATCTGCCAGGGATAGGTGTCCTCGGGCGGGGTAGCGGGACGCTCCCCGCAGGCAGCCAGCAGGAAGGGCAGAAACAGGAGGTGGCGGATACTCATGGGCGCGGTTCCTCGCCGGCGTCGCTGGGGCCGGCCTGCAGCCAGAAGGTGACCGGGCCATCGTTGATCAGGTGGACCTGCATGTCGGCGCCGAAGCGACCGCTGGCGACCCGGGGCCAGCCGTCGCGGGCCAGCGCGAGCAGGTGGGCGAACAGGGCCCGACCCTGCTCGGGCGGGGCGGCGGTCGAGAAGCTCGGGCGCATGCCGCGCCCGGTGTCCGCCGCCAGGGTGAACTGGGGCACCAGCAGCAGCTCGCCCCCGATGTCGCGCAGGGACAGGTTCATGCGGTCCTGAGTGTCGGGAAAGATGCGATAGCCGAGAACCCGTTCGAGCAGGCGTTTCGCGTCGCCTTCGGTATCGCCCTTCTGCACGCCGATCAGCGCCAGGATGCCGCGCCCGATGGCGCCAACGGTCTCGCCGGCTACCACCACCTTTGCGCCCGTGACCCGCTGGATGAGGGCGATCAAGACTCGACCTCCCGCAGCATGCGCCGGGTGGCCTTCACCAGCGCATCGACGATCCCGGGTTCGCTGGCCGCGTGCCCGGCATCGGGCACGATCTGCAGTTCCGCCTGCGGCCAGGCCCGGTGCAGATCCCAGGCGCTCTGCACGGGACAGATGAGATCGTAGCGGCCCTGCACCAGGATGCCGGGGATGTCGGCCATGCGCGTTGCGTCGCGCAGGATCTGGTTCGGCGCGAGGAAGGCATCATTGACGAAGTAGTGGGCCTCGATGCGTGCCAGGCTCAGGGCGGTGTGGGGATCACTGAAGTGTTCCACGACGGAGCGACGCTGATGCAGGGTGGCCGTGCGCCCCTCCCACAGCGACCAGGCCTTGGCCGCGGCCATGCGCGCCACCTCGTCGTCGCCGGTGAGGCGGCGGTGGTAGGCGTGCACCAGATCGTCCCGCTCCGCCTCGGGGATTGGGCGCAGGAAGTCTTCCCAGTAGTCGGGAAAGACACGACTCGCGCCATCCTGGTAGAACCAGCGGATCTCCTCCGGACGGCACAGAAAGATGCCCCGCAGCACCAGGCCCAGAACGCGGTCGGGGTGGGTCTCGGCATAGACCAGCGACAGGGTCGAACCCCAGCTGCCGCCGAACAGCAGCCAGCGATCCACGCCCAGGTATTCGCGGATGGCCTCCATGTCGGCCACCAGCGCGTCGGTGGTGTTGTTCTCCAGCGCGGCATGGGGCGTGGAGCGTCCCGCGCCGCGCTGGTCGAACAGGATGATGCGGTATTTTTCCGGGTCGAAGAACTGCCGGTGCCAGGGCTCGCAGCCCGCCCCCGGCCCGCCGTGCACGAACAGCACCGGCAGGCCGTCCGGATTGCCGCACTCCTCCACGTGCAGGACGTGGGGCGGTTCCACCGCCAGGCTGTGGGTCACGTAGGGCTGGATGGGCGGGTACAGCGATTCCATCAGTCGCGCACGATCTCCCCGCGCCACCCGATCAGGGCGGCGATGCCGATGGCGAGCAGGGCCAGCAGCACCAGCGGCGGGCCGGCGACGAGCAGGGTCTCGGCCCAGGCCTGATCCAGCACCCGGCTCAGGTAGAGCATGCCGGAATGGAACACCGCGCCGAGGATGAACAGCCAGGAGATGAGCTGCTTGAACCAGGGCGCCACGGCGATGAACATCAGGGCGATGCCGGCGGCGATGTTGAGCAGCGACTCGAGGTTGCCATGGGCATGGGGGCCGCCCTTGATCATGTCGATGCCCATCTCCTCGTTGCGCACCTTGTTCAGGGCCAGGATGCCGTCGGTATTGGCCCGGGCGATCTGCTCGGCCGACAGGGGTTCGAGCTCCTCCTCGAAGCCGTTTTCCTTGAGCTGCTGCAGACGCCCGACGGCCGCCTGCTTCTCGACCATGGCCGCGCCGAAGTCTTCGTACCTGTCCACCATCACGATGCCCAGAAAGGCGGTCGCAACCAGATACAGAAACCCGAAGACAATGTTCTTCTTTCCAATCATGGCGGTTTCCTCCACGTTCTCGTTATGGGAATTTTCAGGCTGACATCGACCCGAATATAAACACAGACACGGAAACGGGGAAACCGGTTCACACTGACCGGGAAAGAAAAAGTGGATTGTTGTCCACCCTCACCCTGTCCCTCTCCCGCCGGCGGGAGAGGGGACCCTTCGACAGGGAGAGTGACACATCCCGCGGCCACGCCCCCTCGCCACTCGGCTCTGGCATCCTGCTTCGCTCTACCTCCTGCATCCCTGCAGTCGTCGACCCTCGTCCCTGGCGAGCGTCAGCTCGCCAGGGCCCGGCCGGCCCGCTTGCGCTCGTGCTCCTTGAGCAGCTTCTTGCGGATGCGGATGTTCTCGGGCGTGACTTCCACCAGTTCGTCGTCGTCGATGAACTCCAGGGCCTGTTCCAGGCTCATGCGGATGGGCGGGGTGAGCAGCAGGTTCTCGTCGGAGCCGGCGGCGCGCACGTTGGTGAGCTGCTTGGCCTTGAGGGGGTTGACCACCAGATCGTTGGCGCGGGAGTGGATGCCGATGATCATGCCCTCGTAGACTTCCTCGCCGTGGCCGATGAACAGGCGGCCGCGTTCCTGCAGGTTGAACAGGGCATAGGCCAGCGCCTTGCCGTTGCCGTTGGCGATGAGCACGCCGTTGTTGCGCTGGCCGTAGTCACCGGGCTTCACCGGGCCGTAGTGGTCGAACACGTTGTAGAGCAGGCCCGAGCCCTGGGTGGCGGTGAGGAACTCGGTGCGAAAGCCGATCAGGCCGCGGGCGGGAATGATGAAGTCCAGGCGCACCCGGCCCTTGCCGTCGGGCACCATGTCCTTCAGCTCCGCGCCGCGCTCGCCAAGTTTTTCCATCACCGCGCCCTGGTGCTGTTCCTCCACGTCCACGGTGAGCTGCTCGTAGGGTTCCTGCAGCACGCCATCGATCTCGCGCACGATCACTTCCGGGCGGGAGACGCCCAGCTCGTAGCCTTCCCGGCGCATGGTCTCGATCAGTACCGACAGGTGCAGCTCGCCGCGACCGGAGACGCGGAACTTGTCCGGATCGTCGAGCTGTTCCACGCGCAGGGCCACGTTGTGAATGAGTTCCTGTTCCAGCCGTTCCTTGATCTGGCGCGAGGTGACGAACTTGCCCTCGCGCCCGGCGAAGGGCGAGTTGTTGACCTGGAAGGTCATGCTCACCGTGGGCTCGTCCACCGACAGCGGCGGCAGGGCTTCCGGGTGGGCCGGGTCGCAGAGGGTGTCGGAGATGTTGAGCCCGTCGATGCCGGTGAAGGCGATGATGTCGCCGGCCGTGGCTTCGGCCACCTCGACCCGTTCGAGCCCGAGGAAGCCGAGGATCTGCAGCATGCGGCCGTTGCGGGTGTTGCCGTGGCGATCGATCAGGGTCACGGCGGTGTTGGGCGTCACCCGGCCGCGGGTGATGCGGCCGATGCCGATCACGCCCACGTAGCTGTTGTAGTCCAGCGAGCTGACCTGTAGCTGGAAGGGGCCGTCCACGTCCACCTGCGGCGCCGGCACGTGTTCGACGATGGCCTCGAACAGGGGAGTCATGTCGCCCTCGCGCACCTCGGGCTCGAGGCCGGCGTAGCCGGCCAGGCCGGAGGCGTAGATCACGGGGAAGTCGAGCTGTTCGTCGGTCGCGCCGAGGCGGTCGAAGAGATCGAAGGTCTGGTCCAGCACCCAGTCGGGGCGGGCGCCGGGGCGGTCGATCTTGTTGATCACCACGATGGGCCGCAGGCCCCGGGCCAGGGCCTTCTGGGTGACGAAACGGGTCTGGGGCATGGGCCCTTCCACCGCATCCACCAGCAGCAGCACCGAGTCGACCATGGACAGCACCCGCTCCACCTCGCCGCCGAAGTCGGCGTGGCCGGGAGTGTCCACCACGTTGATGCGGTAGTCGCCCCAGCGGATGGCGGTGTTCTTGGAGAGGATGGTGATGCCCCGCTCCTTCTCCAGATCGTTGGAGTCGAGGATCCGCTCGCCCAGATCGGTGCGGCTCTGGAGGGTGCCGGACTGGGTGAGGAGCTTGTCGACGAGGGTGGTCTTGCCATGATCGACGTGGGCGATGATGGCGATGTTGCGCAGGTTTTCTGTCACGGGGAAACGATCCTGGATGCAGTCTATATAAGGAAAAAGGCCGGGGATTATACATGCCCGGGGCAGGTTTTGGTGAAAAATTCGCCGCCTCAGCCCTCGGCCAGCTGTTCCAGACGGTAGCCCTGATGGTAGATGGACCCCAGGCGCCAGCCGTTTTCCGGCACCAGGTGCAGTTTCTTGCGAATGCGGCTGATGTGGGTGTCCACGGTGCGGGTGTTGACGTCGGCCTCGTAGCCCCAGACCGAGGCGAGGATCTGCTCGCGGGTGAGCAGCCGCCCCAGGTTGCTGAACAGGAAGTGGGCCAGTTCGAATTCCTTGTCGGTCAGGCGCACCGGCTCGTCGTGATAGCGGATGGTGCGCGCCCGGCGATCGATGTCGTAGGGCCCGATGTGCAGACGGCCCTCGTCCACCCGCCCGGGCAGGCGGCGCGCCACCGCATTGACCCGGGCCAGCAGGGCCCGCTGGCTGATCGGCTTGACGAGATAGTCGTCGGCGCCCTCGTTGAGGATGCGCACCATGTCGTCCTCGGCATCCCGCGCGGTGACGAAGATCACGGCCAGATTGCCCACCGGTTGACGCCGCAGCCAGTTCAGCAGCTGCTCGCCATCCAGGCCGGGCATCACCCAGTCGAGCAGGACGATGTCGAACGCGTCGGATTCCAGGGCCCGGCGGAAGGCCTCGGCGTCGAAGAATGCCCGGCAGACATGCCCTGCCTGTTCGAGCCACAGGCACATCAGGGCGGCCAGATCCCTGTCATCGTCCACGACCGCTATGTTCACACTGGTATCCCAACCCCCCTGAACCCCGGGGTCAAATCCGATTCGGTTGTTTTTCTGATGTCGTCCCAGTGAAATTTATAGCAGAATACCGGCATGCCGGCCTATACGTCGTTCGTCTCATGACCACCTTCTGGCGCCTTGTGACCTGTTGCGCCGTGGCCGTCCTGTTGCTGAATGGTTGCAGTGCAATGATTACCTCGGCCACCGGCGGCATGGCCGAACGTCTGGGCCAGGCCATGCTGGACAGCGACGATCCGGCCACGGTGAAAAGCGCCACTCCGGCCTATCTGATCCTGATGGACAGCCTGGTGATGGATGCGCCGGACGATCCCGAACTGCTGCGCGGCGCCGCCAGTCTCTACGGCGCCTATGCCGGGGTGTTCGTGAGCGAACCGCCGCGACGCAAGCGCCTTTCGGCCCGGGCCCTCGACTATGCCCGGCGGGCGGCCTGCCGGTGGCGGGCCAGCCTCTGCGATCTGCAGACGATTCCCTTCGCCGAGCTGGCGCCACGCCTCGCCGAACTCGGGCCGGACGACGTGCCGTTCCTGTACACGCTGGGCAGTACCTGGGCCGGCTGGATCGAGAACAACGCCGGCGACTGGACGGTGATCGCCGAGCTGCCGCGGGTGAAAGCCATCATGCAGCGAGTCGTGGCGCTGAACGAGACCTGGGCGCACGGCAACGCCCATCTGTATCTCGGGGTGATGGAATCCCTGGTGCCGCCGGCCATGGGTGGCAAGCCGGACCGGGCCCGCGCCCACTTCGAGAAGGCCATCGCCCTCTCCGGCGGGCGCAACCTTACCGCACGGGTGATGTATGCACGCTACTATGCGCGCCTGGTGTTCGACCGCGAACTGTACGAGCGCGAGCTCAAGGCCGTGCTCGCGGCCGATCCCCATGCCCCGGGTCTGACCCTGCTCAACATGCTGGCCCGGCAGCAGGCCGCCGAACTGCTGGCCGAGGCCGACGAGTATTTCTGAAACCGCGATCCCCATCGACCGCCTTCCGGAGAACCGCATGCCCAAACGTATCCTGCTCGCCCTGCTCATGCTGCTGCCCCTGACCGGCGCCGCCACCACCTTCAAGATCGCCACCCTGTCCCCTGACGGCTCCTCCTGGATGCAGAAGTTCCGGGCTGCGGCCAAGACCATCCGGGAACGCACCGACGGGCGGGTGAAGTTCAAGTTCTATCCGGGCGGCGTGATGGGTGACGACAAGGCCGTGTTGCGCAAGATCCGCATTCGGCAACTGCAGGGTGGTGCCATCGCCTCCGGTGCCCTCAGCGCCATCTATCCCGACAGCCAGATCTACAACCTGCCCATGCAGTTCCGCAATCTTGCGGAAGTGGATGCCGTGCGCGCCCGGCTCGACCAGCGGCTTCTCGACGGCCTGAAGCAGAAGGGCTTCGTCAGCTTCGGTATCGCCGAGGGCGGCTTTGCCTACCTGCTCTCGCAATATCCCATCACCACCGTCGCCGAGTTGCGTCGGCACAAGGCCTGGGTGCCGGACATCGATCGCATGTCCCGCGAGGCCATCGAGGCCTTCGACATCCAGCCCATTCCCCTGCCCATGGGTGACGTGCTCACCGCCCTGCAGACCGGCCTGGTGGACACCGTGGCCGCCCCGCCCATCGTTACCCTGGCCCTGCAGTGGCACACGCAGGTGAAGTACCTGCTGGATCTGCCGCTGCTGTACAGCTATGCGCTGATGATCATCGACAAGCGGGCCTTCGATCGCCTCAAGCCGTCGGATCAGAAAATCGTGCACGAAGTCATGGGCCGGACCTTCCGCGAGATCGACCGCCAGAACCGGGTGGACAACGAGCAGGCGATGACGGCCCTGCGCCAGCAGGGCATCGAGTTCCTGCAACCTGCGCCCGCGGCGCGCGAGGAATGGGAAAGCCTGGCCGCGAAAGCCCGCCGGCACCTGCGGAAGATCGAGCATTTCGATCCGCAACTGATGGCCATCCTGCAGCAAACCCTGGACGAAATGCGCGGCACGCACTGACAACCATGGTCGCCCTTGCCCTGCGACGGCTGCACCGTTTCCTCTGGCGACTGGAGGGTGCGGTGCTGGTGCTGATCCTGACCGCCACCATCGGCTTCGCCGTGGCGCAGGTACTGCTGCGCAACCTGTTTCATTCGGGCCTGGCGTGGGGCGATCCGCTGGTGCGCATCCTGGTGCTGTGGCTGGGCATGGTCGGGGCCATGATCGCCAGCCGCCGTCACGAGCACATCCATATCGACGTCTTCACCCGCCGCTTGCCCGAACGCCTGCAGAACGGCGTGCACCGGCTGACCGATCTGTTCACCGCGGCCGTCTGCCTGATCGTGGCCTGGCACGCGCTGATGCTGATCCGGATCGAATTCGCCGACGGCTATCCCGCCTTTGCCAGCGTGCCGGCCTGGCTCGCCGAGGCCGTCATTCCCTTCGGCTTCGCGGTGATGGGGCTGCGCTATCTGCTCTCGGCCCTGCGCGGCCGACTGCCGGCGGAGACGGAATGACACTCTGGCTAATCATCCTGGGCCTGGTGCTGCTGGCGCTGTCCGGCGCGCCGCTGTTCGCCGTGATCGCCGCCGCCGCCCTGCTCGGCTTCCATTACGCCGACGTGGATCTGTCGGTGATCGCCATCGAGATCTACCGCCTCACCGACACGCCGCTGCTGGTGGCCCTGCCCCTGTTCACCTTCGCCGGCTATCTGCTGGCCGAGAGCGATACCTCCCACCGGCTGGTGCGCCTGTCGCGCAGCCTGCTGGGCTGGATGCCGGCCGAGCTGGTGACCGTGACCCTGATCGCCTGCGCCCTGTTCACCGCCTTCACCGGCGCCACCGGCGTGACCATCGTCGCCCTCGGCGCCCTGCTGTATCCGGCCCTGCGCGAGGTGGGCTACGGCGATCGCTTCAGCCTCGGCCTGGTCACCTCCGCCGGCAGCCTCGGCCTGCTGCTGCCGCCCTCGCTGCCGCTGATCCTCTACGCGGTGGTGGTGCAACAGCTCGACATCGGCGCGCCCTTCTCCCTCGGCCAGTTGTTCATCGCCGGCATCCTGCCCACCCTGCTGATGCTGTTCCTGCTCGGCATCTGGAGCCTGTGGTCCACCCGCCATGACGTGATCCCCCTGCAGCCCTTCGATCGCCGCGAAGCCTGGGCGGCGCTCAAGGCCGCCCGCTGGGAGCTGCCGCTGCCGGTGGTGGTGCTGGGCGGGATCTACGGCGGCTGGTTCGCCGTCTCCGAGGCGGCGGCCATGACCGCCCTCTACGTGCTGCTGGTGGAAGTATTCCTGTACCGGGAAATCACCCTGCGCGCCCTGCCGCGGATCATGCGCGAGTCGATGATCGTGGTCGGCGGGATCCTGCTGATTCTGGGCGTATCGCTGGCCTTCACCAACTACCTGGTGGATGCCGAAGTGCCGGTGAAGCTGTTCGAGTGGACCCGCGCCCACATCGACGACCGGATCACCTTCCTGGCCCTGCTCAACGTCGTGCTGCTGATCCTCGGCGCCTTCCTCGACATCTTCTCGGCGCTGGTGATCATGGTGCCCCTGCTGTTGCCGGTAGCGCTGGGCTACGGCATCAGCCCCATTCACCTGGGCATCATCTTCCTCGCCAACATGCAGCTCGGCTACCTCACCCCGCCGGTGGGTCTGAACCTGTTCATCGCCAGCTACCGCTTCCAGCGTCCGGTGGAAGAGGTGTACCGGGCCACCCTGCCCTTCCTGCTGGTGCTGCTGGTGGCGGTTCTGCTGATCACCTATCTGCCCCTGCTCTGGTACGCTTGACCTCCGGAACGTCTTTTGCCGCTTCAACTTTGCCGCATTCGGCCGATAAACCGATACCGCCCCTGACGGTTACCGGGCGGACCCGAAGGAATCCACATGCCCCCGCGATCGCGTCTCCATCGTCTCGCCGGCCTGCTGATCGCCAGCCTGGCCCTGCTGCTGGCCGCCTGCGGCGAGCCGCCGGCCGATCCGCTGCGCGTGGGCAGCAACGTCTGGCCCGGTTACGAACCCCTTTATCTGGCCCGGGAACTGGGCGCCTACGACCGGGCCGCGGTGCATCTGGTGGAACTGCCTTCCGCAACCCAGGTCATGCACCAGCTGCGCAGCGGCAATCTCGAGGCTGGCTGCCTGACCCTGGACGAGGCCATCGGCCAGATCGCCCGCGGCCTGGATCTGCAGGTGGTGCTGGTGATGGACTTCTCCAGCGGGGCCGACGTGCTCCTGGCACGCCCGCCCATCGAGACGCTGGCCCAGTTGCGGGGCAAGCGTATCGGGGTCGAGCAGACCGGCACGGGCGCCATCCTCCTCGACGGCGCCCTGCGCGCCGCCGGGCTCGAGCCGGGCGAGGTGAAACTGGAATACCTGCCCGTGGACCAGCACGAGCAGGCCTGGCGCGATCACCGGGTGGATGCCGTGGTCACCTTCGAACCGGTGATGTCCCGCCTGCTGGCCGACGGCGCCCGGATCCTGTTCGACAGCAGCCGGATCCCCGGCCGCATCGTCGACGTGCTGGTGGTCACCCGCCGGGCCGCCGAAACCCGGGGCCCCGAACTGCGGCATCTGCTGGCCGGGTATTTCCGGGCCCGTGAGGTGATGCGCCATGATCCGGAACGGGCCAACCGGCTCATGGCACCACGCCTGCGCGTCTCGCCCGACGCCGTGCCGGCCCTGTTCGAAGGCATCGTGCTGCCCGATCTGGCCGCCAACCGGCGCCTGCTCGGCGGCCGGCCGGCACCCCTCGAGCATACCGCACAGGAGCTGGCCCGCCTGATGGCCGCCAACCGGCTGCTCACCGTCGTCCCGGATCTGGCCGGGCTGACCCGCGACGACTTTCTGCCGGGGCAGCCGTGAAACCGGTGCGCACCTTCGACCTGCGCCTGTGGCTGCCCCTGCTGGTGGCCCTGATCCTGCTCGGCAACTACGCGGCCTGGTCGTTACTGCAATACCGGCACCTGGGCGACGAAGTGCGTCAGCAGCAGATGCATGTCTGGCAGGAGAACCTGGCCCGCCTGCAACAGGCCGTCAGCCAGAAGCTGCTGGCCGGTGATATCGGTGGCGCCGAGGAACTGCTCACCTCCTACGGCACCGATCCGGGCGTGGTGGCGATTGCGGTGATCGACGAACAGGATCGGGTCCTGTTCGCCAATCGCTTTGCCTGGAAGGGTCGCCCCGCCGCCGAAACGCTGCCCGGCTTCCGACCGGATCTGGCCCGGCAGGTCCGCCAGCACGACCGGCGGCTGTCTCCGCGCATCGAGCAGCAGCATCTGCGGGCCTACTACCCGGTGGCGCTGGCCACCCGGCCCGGCCAGATCCGGCCCTCGCGCGAGGGCCTGCTGTACCTGGACTACGATCTGCAACCGGCCCTGGCCAACATCGCCCGCACCCTGTGGCGCGATGCCCGTCTGCTGCTGGTGCTGACCCTGGCCTCGCTGGGCCTGATCCTGCTGGTGCTGAACCGGCTCGTCACCCGCCCCCTGCAGCGCCTGGGCGAACACAGTCAGCGCCTGGCCGACAACGACTTCCGCCCCGCGCCCGTGCATGGCCGTGGCGAGCTGGGCCGTCTGGCCGAGGCCTTCAACCGCATGGCCCGCCAGCTGCAACAGCAGATCCGGGAACGGGAGGAACGGGAACAGCATCTCGACCGGACGCTCGAGTCCATTGGCGACGCCGTGATCGCCACCGACGCCCGGGGCCGCATCACCCGCCTCAACCCGGTGGCGGAACAGCTCACCGGCTGGACGGCCCGGGAAGCGCTCGGCCAGCCCATCGAATCGGTGTTCGTGATCCATAATGCCCGCACCGGCGAGACCATCCCCAACCCGGTCGAGACGGTCCTCGAAACCGGTCGCATCGTGGAACTGGCCAACGACACCACCCTGGTCGCCCGGGACGGCAGCCAGTACCAGATCGCCGACAGCGCCGCGCCCATCCGCAGCGAGCAGGGCATCGAGGGCGTGATCCTGGTGTTTCACGATGTCAGCGAGGCCTATCGCGTGCGCGAGGAGCGCCGCATCGCCGCCATCGCCCTGGAGACCAGCAACGCCATGCTGATCACCGATGCCGAGGGCGCCATCCTGCGCTGCAATCCCGGCTTCACCCGCCTCACCGGTTTCACCGAAGCGGAACTGGCCGGACAGGGCATCGACGATCTGCTGGACACCGTTCCGGCCGAGGGGGCCTTCTGTGATGCCTTCACCCGCCGTCTCGAGGATACCGGCGACTGGCGCGGCGCCACGACGGTCCGGGACCGGCAGGGGCATCGTCTGCACGTGTGGCTGAACATCACCGCCGTGCGCGACGATGCGGGACAGATCACCCACTTCGTCGCCAGTCTCTCGGATCTGAGCGCGCTGGAAGAAGCGCGTCAGGCCCTGCAGGCCAGCCGCGACAAGTACCAGACCCTGCTCGATTCCCTGCACGACGGCGTGTTCCTGATCCACGAGGGCCGGTATGTGGACGGCAACACCAAGCTGTTCGAGATCCTCGGCCATCCCCGCGAGGCCGTCATCGGCCATTCTCCCGGCGAATTCTCGCCCACGATCCAGCGCGACGGCACCCCCTCCATCGAGCGCGCCCGGGATCTGGTCCAAGCCGTCCTCGCCGGACGACCGGTCATGATCGAATGGACCGTGCAGCGACCGGACGACAGCCTGCTGGACGTGGAGATCAGCGCCGTGCGCATCGATCTCGAGGGCCGGCCCCATGTGCTCGGCACGGTGCGCGACATCACCGAGCGCAAGCAGGCCGAGCGGGAGCGCCAGGCCCTGACCGCACAACTGCAGGCCGCCCTGGAAGAGATCCGCAAGAAGGAGGAGCTGCTGCGACTGGCCACCCGCGCCGCCGGCATCGGCACCTGGGAGTGGGACATCCGAGGCGAACGGGTGATCTGGTCCGACGGCGTGGCGGAAATCTTCGGCGTGGAACCCGGCCGGTTCGACGAGACCTATGCCGCCTACGACGCCCTGATCCACGAGGACGATCGGGAAACGGTCGAAGCGGCCATACGCCTGGCGCTCGAAGACGATGCGCCCTACCGGGTGGAGCACCGCATCCGGCGTCCCGACGGCAGCGTGCGCTGGCTGACCTGCCAGGGCGAAGTGGAACGCGACAGCGATGGCACGCCCGTGCGCATGTACGGCACCGTGGTGGACGTGACCGAACACAAGCAGGCCCAGGCGGAAATCGAACGCCTGGCCTATTTCGATCCCCTCACCGGCCTGGCCAACCGCCGGCTGCTGCTCGACCGGCTGCAACAGGCCATCAGCCATGCCCGGCGCGACGATCACACCGGTGCGCTGCTGTTCATCGACCTGGACCGCTTCAAGCTGCTCAACGACAGCCTCGGCCACCGCGCCGGCGACACCCTGCTGCAGAAGATCGCCCGGCGCCTCACCGGCGTGGTGCGCGAGGAGGACACCGTGGCCCGCCTGGGCGGTGACGAGTTCGTGATCATGCTGCCCTTCCTGGACGCCGACCCCGAGACCGCCGCCCGTCAGGCACACCGCATCGCCGAGAAGGTCCGGCACGCACTGTCCGGCAGCTACACCCTGGACGCCCACCGCTTCCACATCACCGCCAGCCTGGGCATCGCCCTGTTCCCGGGCGACGGTCACGACGCCGAGTCCCTGCTCAACCATGCCGACGTGGCCATGTACCAGGCCAAGAGCAACGGCCGCGACACCATCGCCTACTATCATGCCAGCCTGCAGGCCGTCGCCGATGCCCGGCTGGCGATGGAAGAGGATCTGCGCCACGCCCTGCAGCAGGACGAACTGGATCTGCACTATCAACTGCAGGTGGACGAGCAGGGCCGGCCGGTGGCGGTGGAGGCCCTGCTGCGCTGGCAGCATCCCGAACGGGGCAACGTTCCGCCCAACGATTTCATTCCGGTGGCGGAGGAAACCGGCCTCATCCTGCCCATCGGCGACTGGGTGCTGAAGACCGCCTGCCGGCAGCTGCGAAAGTGGCAGGCGGATGGCCGCCACGATCACATTGCCGTGTCGGTCAACGTCAGTCCGATCCAGTTCCGCCATCCCCGCTTCGTCGCCGGCGTGGAAGCCACGCTGGCCGAGACCGGGATCGAACCTGCCCGCCTCACGCTGGAGATCACCGAGGGCATGCTGATCGACGATCTGAGCGATACGGCGCAAAAGCTGCGCGAACTCAAGGCCCTGGGCCTGCGCCTGTCCATCGACGACTTCGGCACCGGCTATTCCTCCCTGTACTACCTCAAGCACCTGCCGCTGGACGAGCTGAAGATCGACCGCGCCTACGTGCAGGACATCACCGAAGACCGCAACGACGCGGCCATCGTGGAGACCATCCTGGCCATGGCCCGCCATCTTGGGCTCGAGGTGGTTGCCGAAGGGGTGGAAACCGACGAACAGGCCCGCTTCCTGCGGGACAACGGCTGTCATCGCTATCAGGGCTACCTGTATGCCCGGCCGCGACCGGCCGCCGACTGCTTCGCCAGCCTCGAAGACGGGGACTGAATGTCCCCATGCGCGTGGCCCGGAAGCGGGCGACGCTCAAAGCCGGTCGCGCAAGTCCCGCAGGGCGAAGCCCGGCAGGGGAACGTCCAGATCCCGGGTCAGCAGCATCACCTTGAAGGTCTCGCCCATCTCCTGGGGCAGGGTCAGGCGCCGGATCTGGTTGGCCGTCTCGAGCTGTTCGCGGGGATCGTCGGAAAAGCCGGCCAGCTCGGGCAGGCCGCTGCCGAGCAGGAAATGGGCCTGGGTGGTGTAGCCGGCCACGCGCAGGCCGGCGGCGAGGGCCGCGTCGGCCACGGCGGTGAAATCCACGTGGGCGGTGATGTCCTGCAGGCCGGGCAGGAAGAAGGGATCGGCGTGACGGTGATGCCGGTAGTGGCAGGTGAGCGTGCCCTCCCGGCGTTGGGGATGATAGAACTCGGCGCGCCCGTAGCCGTAGTCGATCAACAGGATTGCCCCGCGCCCGAGCCGCTCGCCCAGGGTGGCGATCCAGTCCTCGGCGGCCAGATTGATTTCACTGATGTACGGATCGGGCAGGTCCGGCACGCGCTTGCGAATGGCCGCGAAGCGCCCGGCCAGGCGCGGATCGGTGAGCGGACCGGGCCGCCAAACGAAAGCGTCCTGGTCCCAACCCACCCAGGCCTCGCGCAGTTCGCCTTCCTGCCAGACCACGCGATGCACCGGCAGCGCATCGAGCAGCTCGTTGGCCAGCACGATGCCGGTGAACTGCGCCGGCAGGGCGTCCAGCCATTCGGCCTGTCCGGCGAAGCCGACCTCGGCCAGCGTCGCCTGCTGCCGTTCCCGCAGCTCGGCGCTGCGCTCGAGGATGGCATAGTCGGGATGCCGATCCCCCGCCGCCAGTTCCGCCAGCACGTCGGCCGCCATGCGGCCGCTGCCGGCGCCAACCTCCAGTAGCCGGGCGTCGGGCAGGGCATCCAGCAGGGGAAGGATGGCCCGGGCCAGGGTGCGGGAGAACAGCGGCGCAATCTCGGGAGCGGTGATGAAATCGCCCTCGGCCCCCAGCTTGTGGGCGCCGGCGCTGTAGTAGCCGAGACCCGGCGCATACAGTGCCAGCTCCATGAAGCGCGCGAAGGGAATGGCGCCACCGGCGTCCGCGATGGCATTGCGCAGATGGGCGACCACCCGCTCGCCGTGCGCGCGCGCGGCCGGATCGGGTGCGGGCAGATCCGGTGCCGTGGCACCGGCGGAGAGAAACGGCGACTTCATGCGTGGGCCGGTGGATTGGGGTAAAGTGGCGCCCTCGAAAACATCGCCCGAGGATAGCACAGGCATGAGCACGCACCCGACCGTCCTCATCACCGGCGCGGCCCACCGCATCGGCGCCACCACTGCCCGCTTCCTGCACGCGGCCGGCATGAACATCGTGATCCACTATCGCCAGTCCCGCGACGGCGCCGAGGCCCTGCAGCAGGAACTGGAGGCGGTGCGCCCCGGTTCGGTGACACTGGTACAGGCCGATCTGCACGATACCGCGCTGTTGCCGCAACTGGTGGAGGATGCCGCCGAGGCCTGGGGCCGGCTGGACGTGCTGATCAACAACGCCTCGACCTTCTACCCCACGCCCATCGACAAGGCCACCGAAGCCGAATGGGACGACCTGCTGGGGACCAATCTCAAGGCGCCCTTCTTCCTCAGCCAGGCCGCCGCGCCCTTTCTGCGCCAGGCCCGTGGCTGCATCGTCAACATCGTGGACATCCATGCCGAGCGGCCGCTGCGGGCATTTCCGATCTACAGCATCGCCAAGGCCGGGCTGGTGATGCTCACCAAATCCCTGGCTGCCGAACTGGGGCCCGAGGTGCGGGTCAACGGCGTGGCGCCCGGCGCCATTCTCTGGCCGGAACACCTCGACGCGGCCGGCAGGGAAAAGATCATCTCCCGCACCTTTCTCAAGCGCCAGGGATCACCCGAGGACATCGCCAAGGCCATCCGCTATCTGATCCAGGATGCCGACTATATGACCGGTCAGGTGCTGGCCGTGGACGGCGGCCGCAGCCTCAACAGCTGAGCGGATCGGGCGACCAGTCGAACGGCACCGGCCAGATGGGCTGGGAGGTCTTGTCGAAAGCCGCCCACAGCTCGCCCATGGTCCGGCCGACGACGGGATGGCGCAGCTCGGGGGCAATCTCGGCCAGCGGCCAGAGCACGAAGGCGTTTTTGAGGATTTCGTCGCGGGGCAGCTCCGGGCCGGGATCGGGGGACTGCACCCGATCGTCGTAGAGCAGCAGATCGAGATCCAGGGTGCGGGCCGAGAAGCGCGGGCCGCTGCGCACCCGCCCGTTTTCGTCTTCGATGCGGTGCAGGATATCGACCACGTCCTGTACCGGTTTGTCGGTGTCGAGCCCCGCCACCAGATTGAGGAAGTTGTCGCCGGAAAAGCCCACCGCCTCGCTTTCGTACACCGGCGACAGGATCAGCTCGCCGAAGTGCTCGCGCAGGGCCGCCACGCCCCGGCGCAGATGGTTTTCCGCGTCGATGTTGCTGCCGAGGCTGATGTAGATCCGGGCCACCTCAGTGCTCGCGCCGGCCGCGCTCGATGATCACCCCCACGTCCCGCGCGCCGCGCACCGCACCCTGCTTGTTCAGGCGCACCCGCACCCAGGGCACGTCGAACTCGTCGAGGATGATGGCCGCCACCTTCTCGGCCAGGGTCTCCACCAACTGGAATTCGCTTTCGCTCACGAACTGGATGAGCCGCTTGGCCACGGCCTTGTAGTTGAGGGTATCGGCGATGTCGTCGGAGGCGGCCGCCTTGCGGATATCGGCGCCCATTTCCAGATCGAAGACCACCGTCTGCCTGATGCGCCGCTCCCAGTCAAAGATGCCGATGACCGTGTCGATGCGCAGGTCGTTGAGGTAGATGATGTCCATGGGGCCATAAGGTACAGGGGACGGGGGAGAAGAAACAAGGCAATACCGCCGCGGCCTGTCACCCCTTGCCGGCAGCCGCCATGCCCGGTAATGTCGCGGCATGACGCTCACCGACGCCAGCCTGATCCTCGTCGCCTACCTGTTCGGCTCCATCTCCTCGGCCATCATCGTCTGCCGGCTGATGGGCCTGCCCGATCCGCGCACCCAGGGCTCCGGCAACCCGGGCGCCACCAACGTGCTGCGGGTGGGCGGCAAGACGCCCGCCGCCATCACCCTGTTCGGCGACATGCTCAAGGGCCTGTTGCCGGTGCTGGCCGGCCACTGGCTGGGCGTCCCGCCCCTGGTGCTCGGCCTCACCGGCGCCGCCGCCTTCCTCGGCCACCTCTATCCCGTCTTCTTCGGCTTCCGCGGCGGCAAGGGCGTGGCCACCATGCTCGGCGTCCTGTTCGGCTTCCACTGGGCCGTGGGCGCCGCCACCGCCGGCACCTGGCTGCTGGTGGCCAAGGGTTTCCGCATCTCCTCCCTCGCCGCTCTCATCGCCACCGCCCTGGCGCCTCTCTACGTCTGGCTCATCCTCGGCCCCGTCTGGCCCCTGGTCGGGATCACCGCCGCCATGACCGTCCTCCTCTACTGGCGCCACCGCAGCAACATCCAGCGCCTGCTCAGCGGGGAGGAGAGTCTGATCGGGAAGAAGGAATGATTGAGGGATACTGGAAATAACACGGAGGGCACGGAG
>JALVBM010000197.1 GCA_027010665.1 Chromatiales bacterium | reverse complement strand
ACCCGGTAGCGGCCGATGCCGGTGACCTCCACCAGCATCGTGTGCCCGCCGGAGACCAGCAGGGCGACGAAGGGAAAGGCGGGCGGATCGGCCTCGAGCATGGGCGCCAGCAGATGGCCTTCCATGTGGTGCACCGCCACCGCCGGCACGCCAAGACCGAAGGCCAGGCTGCGGCCGATGGCCGCCCCCACCAGCAGCGCGCCGATGAGGCCGGGGCCGGCGGTGTAGGCCACGCCTTCGATATCGCCCAGCGTCAGGCCGGCGCGGGCGAGCACCTCCCGCACCAGCGGCAGGGTCTTGCGCACGTGATCCCGCGAGGCCAGCTCCGGCACCACCCCGCCGAACTCGGCGTGCAGGGCCACCTGGCTGTAGAGGGCGTCGGCCAGCAGGCCCCGATCGCTGTCGTAGAGGGCGACGCCGGTCTCGTCGCAGGAGGTCTCGATTCCCAGAACGCGCATGCTTTTTCCCTGAAAATGGCCGCCAAGGCCCCAAATGGGCTTTGCATTTGGCCGGGCAGGGTATTAAACTTGCGCGCCTTGCCCAATTCAACCGTTCATTTTGAGGTGAATCCTGCATGCCTGCAGTCCGTGTAAGAGAAAACGAACCCTTCGACGTGGCCCTGCGCCGCTTCAAGCGCGCCTGTGAAAAGGCCGGCATCCTCTCCGAAGTCCGCCGCCGCGAGTACTACGAGAAGCCGACCGCCGTGCGCAAGCGCAAGCTGGCGGCCGCCATCAAGCGCCACCAGAAGAAGCTGGCCCGGGAACGCGCCCGCACCCAGCGCCTGTACTGATTCACCCCGCCGTTCCGCTCCGCGCGGAACGCGCCACCCGCTGCCGCCATGAGCCCGCTCGCCGCGCGCATCCAGGAAGACGTCAAGGCCGCCATGAAGGCCAAGGACAAGGCACGCCTGGGCGTGCTGCGCCTGATCACGGCCGCCATCAAGCAGAAGGAAGTGGATGACCGCACCGAGCTGAACGACGACCAGGTGATCGCCGTGCTCGAGAAGATGGTCAAGCAGCGCAAGGATTCCATCGCCCAGTACGAGAAGGCCGGCCGCACCGAACTGGCCGAGCAGGAAGCCTTCGAGATCGGCATCATCCAGGAATACCTCCCCGAACCCCTCTCCGAAGCGGAGATCGACACCCTCATCACCGAAGCCATCGACGCCACCGGCGCCGCCGGCATGAAGGACATGGGCAAGGTCATGGGCTGGCTCAAGCCCAGGCTGGCCGGACGGGCCGACATGGGAAAGGTCAGCCAGACAATCAAACAGCGATTGTCTGGCTGACTCGCCTGTCAGGAACTAGGAACTAGGAACTTGATACCCCTAGTCCTAGTTCCTAGTCCCTGACTTCTCTTGCCGGCAAACCCGTATAGAATCGGTGCCATGGCCCGCATCCCCCAGTCCTTCATCGACGAGCTGATGAACCGCGTCGACATCGTCGAGGTGATCGACGCGCGGGTGCCGCTGAAGAAGGCGGGGCGGGAATACAGCGCCTGCTGTCCCTTCCACAACGAGAAGACCCCCTCCTTCTACGTCAGTCCCGCCAAGCAGTTCTATCACTGCTTCGGTTGCGGCGCCCATGGCACGGCGGTGGGTTTCCTGATGGAGTACGAGCACCTGTCCTTCCCGGAGGCGGTGGAGGAGCTGGCCCGCGAGGCCGGGCTGGAAGTGCCAAGAGAGGTGACCGAATCGCGCCGGCAGGGACCGAAGGTCGAACCCGATCTCTACGACCTGCTGGCGAAAGCCGATCGCCTCTATCGCGGCTGGCTGCGCACGCATCCGGCGGCCCCGCGGGCAGTGAACTATCTGAAACAGCGTGGCCTCAGCGGCGAGATCGCCGCCGAATTCGGCCTCGGTTTTGCGCCACCGGGCTGGGACAACCTGGTCGAGGCGCTCGGCAACGATCCACAGACCCGGGATCGGCTGGTGACCGCCGGCATGCTCATCCGCAAGGACGACGGCCACGCCTACGATCGCTTTCGCGACCGCATCATGTTCCCGATCCGCGACCGGCGCGGGCGCACCATCGCCTTTGGCGGGCGCATCCTCCCCGATGCGCAGGAAACGGGCGACAAGGCGCCGGCAAAATACCTGAACTCCCCGGAAACGCCGCTGTTCCACAAGGGTCGGGAACTCTACGGCCTGTACGAGGCCCGCCAGGCCCTGCGCGACATTCCCCGCCTGCTGGTGGTGGAGGGTTACATGGACGTGGTCTCGCTGGCCCAGTTCGGGGTGCACTATGCCGTGGCCACGCTGGGGACCGCCACCACCGCCGAGCATCTGCACCGGCTGTTCCGGGTGGCGCCGGAGGTGGTGTTCTGCTTCGACGGCGACCGCGCCGGCCGCGAGGCGGCAGTGCGGGCCATGGAGAACGCCCTGCCAGTGATGCGCGAGGGCCGCCAGATCCGCTTCATGTTCCTGCCCGAGGGCGAGGATCCGGACACCCGCATCCGTGCCATCGGCCGCGAGGCCTTCGAGGCGGAAATCGGCGACAGTCTCACCTTTTCGGAATTTTTCTTTCAACATCTGACCGAAGCGGCCGATACCGGAACCATCGACGGCCGGGCGCAACTGGTGGAACGGGCCCGGCCGCTGCTCTCGCGCATGGCGCCCGGCGTGTTCCGGCATCTGCTGCTCCAGCAGCTTGCCCGTCTCGCCCGGCTCGAGGTCGCGGAGCTTGAGCGCCTGCTGGCGACGGGCGAGAAGCAGCCACCATCCGGGCAGGCGGGCCGCGGCGGCCGGCTCCGCGGGCAGGCACAGACGCCGCTGAGCCCCGTGCGCGTGGCGCTGATGCGCCTGTTGCACAGCCCGAAACTGGCGGCCGCGGCCGGCGATCCGTCGCGTTTCGCCGGGCTGGACGTGCCGGGCCTGGATTTGTTGCGGGAAGTGATTGAAATCCTGCAGGAAAACCCCCACCTGAATACCAGCGCACTGCTCGAGCGCTGGCGTGACCATCCCCACGTCCGCCATCTCGAGAAGCTGGCCCTGTGGGAGCCGGCAGTGGACGACGAGGCAGGACTGAAGGCGGAATTCCTCGGCGCGCTGGCCCGCCTGGACCAGAAGCGCCTGCAGCAGCGTTACGAATGGCTGCTGGCCCGCTCCGAACAGGGCAGCCTGAGCGCCGGGGAAAAGCAGGAACTAAAAGACCTGTTTGCCACTCTAAACCGTGACAAGCGTTTGAATTCCGGTGAAATTTCCGAATAAATCCCCGATTTTCAAGGCATTTTCACAAAACCCGTCTACACTTGTCCCCTGAAGACGCCGGTGCCGGAAAATCGGGGAATTATGGTATAATTTTTCGGTTTCACGCCCTACTTCGTGAGAAGAGCACATTACGACATGAACCCAGCCAGAAATCACGCAATGGATCAGAATCAGCAGCAATCCCAGCTCAAGTTATTGATCGCCAAGGGCAAGGAACAGGGCTACCTGACCTACGCCGAAGTCAACGATCACCTGCCGAGCGACATCGTCGATCCGGAACAGATCGAAGACATCGTCTCGATGATCAACGACATGGGCATCACGGTCTACGAGACCGCCCCCGACAGCGAGACCCTGCTCGAGGCCAATCCCAACGTGGACGAGCTGGCCGCCGAAGAGGCCGCCGCCGCCCTGGCGTCGGTGGAGAACGAATTCGGCCGCACCACCGATCCGGTGCGCATGTACATGCGTGACATGGGGGCCGTGGATCTGCTCACCCGTGCCGACGAGATCGAAATCGCCAAGCGCATCGAGGACGGCCTGAACCAGATGCTCTCCTCGCTGGCCATGTTCCCCAACGCCGTGGGCCAGCTGATCGGCTTCTACGACAAGGTCGAAGCCGGCGAGATGAAGCTGACCGATCTGCTGACCGCCTTCATCGATCCCAACGCGCCCGACAACATTCCGACTCCGGCCGAAGTGGCCGCCGCCAACGCCGCCAAGGCCGAGAAGGCCGCCAAGGGCGAGACCGAGGAGGTGGTGGACACCGGCCCCGATCCGGAAGAGGCCGCCGCGCGCTTCGACAAGATCCGCAAGCTGCACAAGCGCCTGGTCAACGCCACCAAGAAGCACGGACACCGTGACAAGAAGGTGGAAAAGATCCGCAAGGATCTGATCGGCCAGATCATGGAGCTGAAGCTCACCCCCAAGGTGGTGGATCAACTGGTGAGCAGCATGCGCGATCTGGTGGCCCAGATCCGCCAGCACGAGAAGACCATCATGGAGCTGTGCGTGGACAAGGCCAAAATGCCGCGCAAGGCGTTCATCACCACCTTCCCGGACAACGAGGCCAACCTCGACTGGCTGCAGGAACAGATCGACTCGGGCGCCCGGTACGCCAAGGTGCTCAAGCAGCACCAGGAAGAGATCCTCAAGGCCCAGAAGAAACTGGCCGAGATCGAGGAATGGTCGGGCATCACCATCGCCGACATCAAGGACATCAACCGCAAGATGTCCATCGGCGAGGCCAAGGCCCGGCGCGCCAAGAAGGAGATGGTCGAGGCCAACCTGCGCCTGGTGATCTCCATCGCCAAGAAGTACACCAACCGCGGCCTGCAGTTCCTGGATTTGATCCAGGAGGGCAACATCGGCCTGATGAAGGCGGTGGACAAGTTCGAATACCGCCGCGGCTACAAGTTCTCGACCTACGCCACCTGGTGGATCCGGCAGGCCATCACCCGCTCCATCGCGGACCAGGCCCGCACCATCCGCATCCCGGTGCACATGATCGAGACCATCAACAAGCTCAACC
>JALVBM010000196.1 GCA_027010665.1 Chromatiales bacterium | reverse complement strand
CGCCTGAAGAAGCCCTGGGCGCGCGGCCTGCTCAATGGCGTGCTGCGCAACTTCCTGCGCCGGCGGGAGGAACTGCTCAAACGGGTCGCCCGCGATCCGGACGTGGCCACCGGCCATCCCCGCTGGCTGCGCGAGCGGCTGTTGCGCGACTGGCCGGACGATCACACCGCCATCATGGCCGCCAACCTGGAACGCCCGCCCATGACCCTGCGGGTGGACGCCAGCCGCCTGACCCGCGAGGAATACCGCCGGCACCTGGCCGAGGCCGGCATCGGGGCCCGGCCCGCGCCCCACACCACCCACGGCCTGATCCTCGCCGAGCCCATGGACGTCCTGACCCTGCCCGGTTTCGACCGGGGCTGGGTCTCGGTGCAGGACGCCGCCGCCCAGCAGGCCGCCGCACTGCTGGATCCGCAACCGGGCGAGCGCATCCTGGACGCCTGCGCCGCCCCCGGCGGCAAGACCCTGCACCTGCTGGAGCGCCAGCCGGCCCTCGGCGAGCTGGTGGCCCTGGACGTGGACGCATCACGCCTTGCGCGCGTGCGCGAGAACCTGGAACGGGCCGGGCGGGAGGCCACCTGCCTGACAGGCGATGCCGCCCGCCCCGACGACTGGTGGGACGGGCGCCCCTTCGACCGCATCCTGCTCGATGCCCCCTGCTCGGCCAGCGGCGTCATCCGGCGCCATCCCGACATCCGTCTGCTGCGCCGGGCAGAGGACATTCCGGCGCTGGCCGCCGGCCAGGCCCGGATGCTCGAAGCGCTCTGGCCCTTGCTGCGGCCCGGGGGTATCCTGCTGTATGCCACCTGTTCGGTATTCCGTGAGGAGAACGACCGGCGGATCACGCGCTTCCTCGCCTACTGCAAAGATGCCCGGGAAGTGCCCATCGCTGCCGACTGGGGCCGGGCGCTGGATGCCGGCCGCCAGATCCTGCCGGGAGAAGACGAAATGGACGGTTTCTACTATGCCTGCCTTGCCAAGACGCCGGCCTGAACGGGCCTGGCTCGCCGCCCTGCTGCTGGCCTGGCTGGCCCTGCCGGTGGCCGCCGCCGAACACGACTTCGTGATCAAGTCCATCGAGACCTCGCTCGAGGACAACGTCTGGCGCCTGGACGCCAAGATCGACTACCGCTTCTCCGAAGCGGCGCTCAACGCCCTGCGCAACGGTGTGCCGCTGCTCATCCAGCTCGACATCCAGGTACGCGAGAAACGCTGGTACTGGAACCTGAACATGGCCGAGCTGACCCAGGGTTACCTGCTGCTCTACCACGCCCTGTCCGACACCTACATCGTGCACAACCTCAACAGCGGCACCCAGGAACACTTCCGCAACCTGGACGCCGCCCTCGCCAGTCTCGGCCACATCCGCAACCTGCCGCTCATCGACGCCAAGCTGCTTGCGCCCGACAAGGAATACGAGGTGCGCCTGCGCGCCCGGCTGGACATCGAATCGCTGCCGGCGCCGATGCGGCCGATGGCCTATATTTCCTCGGACTGGGATCTCGATTCGGGGTGGTACACATGGCCGCTCACCCGCTGATCCGCCGCCTGTTCACCGGCAGCGCGCCCATCGTGGCGCTGTTCGTGCTGCTGCTGGCGTCCCTGTGGCTGATGAGCGACGCCACCCACAACTCGGCCGTGTTCGGCCAGCTCTACACCCTGCTGCTGGCCGTGAACCTGCTGGCCATCGTGCTGTTCGTGGTGCTCATCGGCCGCAGCGTCTGGACCCTGTTCCGCCAGTATCGCCGGCAGGTGGCCGGCTCCCGGCTGACGGCGCGACTGGTGGTGATGTTCGTCATCCTGTCGGTCACGCCGGTCTCCGCGGTGTATTTCTTCTCCCTGGACTTCATCAAGCGCGGCATCGATTCCTGGTTCGACGTGCGCGTGGAGAACGCCCTCAACGACGCCCTGGAACTGAGCCAGGCGGCGCTCGGCCTGCGCATGAACGATCTGCTGCGCGACACCCAGGACATGGCCCGCTCACTGCGCGACGTGGACGGCGAGATGGCCGCCCTGATCCTCAACGATCTGCGCTCCCGCAGCGAGGCCTACGAGCTGACCCTGTTCTCCCTCAAGGGCGACATCCTCGCCGCCAGCTCGGGCGAGGCCGAACGCCTGCTGCCCATGCGCCTGGACAGCCTCAGCCAGATGCTGGTGCGCCAGGGCAAGACCGACGTGGAACTGGTGCCCCTGCACGAGGCCGGCCTGTTCATTCGCGTGGCGGTGCCGGTGCCCGTCGGCGCGCCCGAGAATCCGCCCCGCATCCTGCAGGCGCTGTATCCGGTTCCGGAACGGATCAACGAACTGGCCACCTCGGTGCAGTCGGCCTTCGGCCGTTACCGGGAGGTGGCCTATCTGCGGGTGCCGCTCAAGTACAGTTTCATCCTCACCCTGTCGCTGGTGCTGCTGCTGTCGATCCTGATGGCCATCTGGGCGGCCTTTTTCGCCGCCCGCCGCCTGGTGGCGCCCATCTCGGCGCTGGTGGAAGGCACCCGGGCGGTGGCCGCCGGGGACTACGAAAAGCGCCTGCCCCTGCCGGGCCGGGACGAGCTGGGCTTTCTGGTACGCTCCTTCAACGAGATGACCCACCGCATCGCCATGGCCCGCAACGAGGCCCGCGCCAGCCAGCAGCGCGCCGAGGCCCAGCACGCCTATCTGGAAACGGTGCTGGCCAACCTGTCCTCGGGCGTGATCACCCTCGACGCCGAGCACCGGCTGCGCACCGCCAACCGCGCCGCCGGCCACATCCTCAATCTCGATCTGGACCGCCATGCCGGCGAGCCGCTGGCCACGCTGGCCGAACGGCACGGCCGCCTGCAGCCGCTGATCGAGAGCCTCGAGGAAGCCCTGCAGGAACCCTTCGCCGACTGGCAGGAGGAAATCACCCTGTTCGGCGCCGGCGGCCGGCAGGTGCTGATGTGCCGCATCACCGCCCTGCCCGACGGCGCCGGCCACGTGATCGTGTTCGACGACATCACCGCCCTCATCCAGGCCCAGCGCGACGCCGCCTGGGGCGAGGTGGCCCGGCGCCTGGCCCACGAGATCAAGAATCCGCTGACCCCCATCCAGCTCTCCGCCGAACGCCTGCGCCACAAGTACCTGCACAAGATGGCGCCCGAGGACGCCGGCGTGCTGGACCGCGCCACCCACACCATCGTGCAGCAGGTGGAAACCCTCAAGGGCATGGTCAAGGCCTTCTCCGACTATGCGCGCATGCCGGCGCTGGAACTGGAGGAAGTGGATCTCAACACCCTGATCCGCGAGGTGCGCGAGCTCTATCGCGGCGGCGACATGCAGACCCGCATCCGTCTGCACCTGGACGACACGGCCCCGCCGATGGAGGCCGACGTGGGGCGCCTGCGCCAGCTGCTCACCAACCTGCTGAAGAACGCCCTGGAGGCGATGGACTACGGCGAGGGCGAGATCCGGATCAGCACCCGCTGCGCCGAGGAACACGCCTGCCGCTATCTGGAGCTGAAGGTGGAGGACACCGGCCCCGGCATTCCCGAGGAGATGCTCTCCCAGTTGTTCGAACCCTATGTCACCAGCAAGCCCCGCGGCTCCGGCCTGGGGCTCGCCATCGTGAAGAAGATCGTCGAGGAGCACGGCGGCATGCTGCTGGCCCGCAACCGCCCCGAGGGCGGCGCCTGCATCCTGATCCGGCTGCCGGTCCTCGGCGCCGCCGCCCTCTCCGACGACGAACCGACGAACGAAGAGAAGACCGACGATGACCATGCCGCAGCCTGAAACCCGCGACAAGCCGCAACTGGCCAGCGCGCCCTACATCCTGGTGGTGGACGACGAACCCGACATCCGCTCCCTGCTCAAGGAGATCCTCGAGGACGAGGGCTACGAGGTGGACGTGGCCGAGAACGGCGAGGCGGCCCGTGCCGCCCACCGCGCCCGCCGCCCCGATCTGGTCCTACTCGACATCTGGATGCCCGACGTGGACGGCATCACCCTGCTCAAGGAATGGGCCGAGGACGACGGCCTGCCGATGCCGGTGATCATGATGTCGGGCCACGGCACCGTAGAGACCGCCGTCGAGGCCACCCGCCTCGGCGCCTACGACTACATCGAAAAGCCCCTCTCGCTGGCCAAGCTGCTGCTGACCATCGAGCACGCCCTGGAGGCCGACAAGCTGCTGCGCGAGAACCAGGGCCTGCGCCGGCATCACATCGTGCCGCCGGAACCGCTCGGCCGCAGCGCCACCATGCAGCGCCTGCGCGAACAGCTCAAGCGCATCGCCGAACACGACAGCTGGGTGCTGCTCTCCGGCGAGCCCGGCTGCCCCATCGACGTGGCCGCCCGCTACCTGCACGCCCACAGCGCCCAGAAGGACCGGCCCTTCATCGAGGTCAACGTGGCCGCGCTCTCGCCGGAGACCTCGGCGAAGGAGCTGTTCGGCCACGAGACCGACGGCCAGATCCACTACGGCCTGCTGGAGCAGGCCAACGGCGGCACCCTGCTGCTGCA
>JALVBM010000195.1 GCA_027010665.1 Chromatiales bacterium | reverse complement strand
TCCGCGCCCTCCGTGTCTCCGCGTCCTCCGTGTTGTTCCCAGTGACCCTGAAAAGTGACCGATATGTATAAAGTACGCTGCGACGAACCCGATTACGCCTCACCCTCGGCCTGCTCGACCCCACTCCCGCCAGCTGGCCTTCAAACAGGCCACTGTGCGCAACCGCGCGGCGAGGACGTTCTGATGAATCTGGTGTGGTGGAAGGAACACGGAGGGCACGGAGACACGGAGAACACGGAGAGGAAGAATTGTTTGAATGCAAACGAAGCCTCCCGGTTGTCGAGACATGGCACGCGCCTTCACCCAATCAATCTCCGTGAACTCCGTGTCTCCGTGCCCTCCGTGTCATTTCCAGTAACCTCGAAAAGTGGCAGCCATGTATAAAGTCCGCGACGACGAACCCGATTACGCTTTCGTTCCCGAGGCCGAGCCGCCGAAGGTCAACCGCTACGGCAAGTCCATCGATCTGGTGGATTCACCGGACGATCCGCTGGTGGCCGAGGGGCTGGTGATCAATGGCGAGCGCAGCAAGCCGGACAATTCCAACCGCTACAAGCAGCACGGTTTCTATTTCAATGCCGACAACTGCATCGCCTGCCATGCCTGCGAGTCGGCCTGTTCGCTGAAGAACGATCTGCCGCCCTATCTGGCCTACCGGGCGGTGGGTTACGTGGAGGGCGGCAGCTATCCCAATACCGTGCGGCTCAACATCTCCATGGCCTGCAATCATTGCGACAACCCGGTGTGCCTCAAGGGCTGTCCCACGCGGGCCTATACCAAGTTCGCCGAGTACGGCGCGGTGCTGCAGGATCCGGACATCTGCTTCGGCTGCGGCTACTGCACCTGGGTCTGCCCCTACAACGCGCCCCAACTGGATCTGAAGCGCGGCCACGTGCACAAGTGCAACATGTGCATCGATCGCCTGGAAGTGGGGCTCAAGCCGGCCTGCGCGGCCGCCTGCCTCGGTGGCGCGCTGGATTTCGGCGTGATTGAGACCACGCCGGAGAACCGCGATCAACTGGAGACGCAAATTCCGGGCTTCCCCACGCCGGCGATTACCCATCCCAACATCCGCTTCCAGCAGATCCGCTCGCTGCCGCGGGAGATGCGCCGCACCGACAGCATGCCCCTGCGCTACGAGCAGGATGAACCCGGCAAGGGACCCTACAAGCCCAAGGTGCGCAAGACCGACAGGGCGCCCGAGTGGAACCTGCGCAAGCTGCGTTCGCGGGAGGATCCGCTGGTGATCTTCACGCTCATCTCCCAGGGCGTCATCGGCGCCTTCCTGGCGCTGTTCCTCGGGCCACTGTTCGGCCTGGAGGCGCTGTCCGCCGAGAGCCATCCGCTGGCCCGCTCCCTGTCGCTGTTCGTGCTGCTGGGCCTCGAGACCTTTGCCCTGGCGCTGTCCACGATGCATCTGGGGCGGCCGCACCGCTTCTATCGCGCCTTCAACAACCTGCGGTATTCGCCGGTGAGCCGCGAGGTGGCGGGCATCGCCGTGTTCTTCAACTTCCTGGGGGCGTACACGGTGCTGAATGCCTTCCCGGGGCTGTTCGGCTGGCTGCCGCAGGGATGGTATGAGGCCCTGTTGTCCCTGACCGGCTGGGGCGGGGTCATCGCCGGTCCCCTGGCCATCTGGTTCATGCACCGGATCTACCGCATCCCGGCGCGGCCCTTCTGGAATCACTGGCAGGTGCTCACCAGTTTCTACGGCAACATGCTGACCCTCGGCAGTCTGTTCGTGATCCTGGTCTACGGTGGCGTGCTGCTGGGTGCCAGCGAGCCGCTCGCCCCGCTGCTCAACGTCTTCGGCGGAATCCTCGTCGCCGGTCTGGCACTGGAAGGCTTCGGCCTGTGGCGCCATGCCCGCGACATGCAGGCCAGCGAAGGGGAGGGCGCCGCCGCCCATTACGAACAGCGCACCACCTTCGGCAAGACCTGGCGGCTGCGCAACGGCCTGCTCGCGGGCGCCGCGCTCGCGGCCCTGCTGCTGGCACTGTTCGGCGGCCCCGGCGCCGTTACCTACGCCGCCTGGTGGGCCGTGGGCCTGGCCGTGCTCGCCGCCGCCGTCATCGGCCGAGCGCTGTTCTACGTGCTGGTCATTCCCACCACCATGCCCGGCGCCTTCTTCTGGCGCAACAAGGGCTTCCAGGAACACGCCCGCGAAAGCGGCCTGGCCGAAATGCCCCAGGTGGGCGTACTGGTGGATACCCATTGAATTGGATTGACTGGAAAGAACACGGAGGGCACGGAGACACAGAGGACACGGAGAGAAAACATGTGTGAATGCATGACCAGAGCAAGAAATGGTGTCGGCCTGTTATTAATCGTCTCATAATTATCCTGACCGTAATTTGCAGGTTATATTCTGTAGGAGCGGCGCGAGCCGCGAAAAAGCGTCCATCGCGGCTCGCGCCACTCCTACATGAAATCCGCGTCAAAACAATCTTGGGATATTCAATAAATGTCAGGGCCAAAATGAAAATCCTCCGTGATCTCCGTGTCTCCGTGCCCTCCGTGTTTCTTCCACCGAGTCGGGTTCATGCCACGGACGCTGGATGATATCGATGACGACCTGGCCCGGGCCGTGTTTCGGGCGGTGTATGACTCGCCGGTGCAGAAGCGCCGCCGGCGGATCGCGGTGGCGCTGCTGGTGATCAAGCATCTGGGGCGGGGGCTGGTGATGATCTGGCCGGTGTACGTGGTACTGCTGGCCCTGTGGCTGGTGCCGGGCGGCGGGGAACGCGGGTGGTACGTGCTGGCACTGACCCCGGGCGTGATCGGCTGGCTGCTGATCTACCTGCGCGGCGTGCGCCGCGACTACGCCCGACACATCGCCGGCCACCTGCTGGAACCCGAAGACTATCGCAAACTGCTGTTCAACGGATGAGCCTGCCGGGCGGGAAATGACGGCCTTCACGATGGGGTGCTGTTGAATGAACTGCACTGGAAAGAACACGGAGGGCACGGAGACACGGAGGGCACGGAGA
>JALVBM010000194.1 GCA_027010665.1 Chromatiales bacterium | reverse complement strand
ACACGGAGGGCACGGAGACACGGAGGGCACGGAGAAAAGAAAAGGTGTATTTGAACGAATGAGCAGAATGAGAACCCAGATCCCATATGAATGCCTCCGTGATCTCCGTGTCTCCGTGCCCTCCGTGTTCCTTCCACCCAATTCGACGAAGCGGAATCATCCCATGATCGGCACGGAGATCAACTGAATGGCCGTCGAAGTCCAGACCACCTGTCCCTACTGCGGCGTCGGCTGCGGGGTGCTGGCGACCATCGACGAGGCGGGTAACGTTTCGGTCAAGGGTGATCCGGCTCATCCGGCCAATCTCGGGCGCCTGTGCTCCAAGGGCGCGGCGCTGGCCGACACGATTGGCATGGAGGGACGGCTGCTGTATCCGGAGATCGCGGGCACCGCCCACGGCTGGGACAATGCCCTGGACTACACGGCGCAGCGGTTTCGCGAGATTCTAGATACACATGGCCCCGAGGCCATTGCCTTCTACGTCTCTGGCCAGCTCACCACCGAGGACTACTACGCCGCCAACAAGCTGATGAAGGGCTTCATCGGCAGCGCCAACATCGATACCAACTCGCGGCTGTGCATGTCCTCGGCGGTGGCGGCCCACAAGCGCGCCTTCGGCAGCGACACGGTGCCCTGCAGCTACACCGATCTGGAACGGGCCAAGCTGATCGTGCTGGCCGGCTCCAATGCCGCCTGGTGCCATCCGGTGCTGTTCCAGCGCATCGTCAGGGCGAAGAAGGACAATCCGGATCTGATGGTGGTGGTGATCGATCCGCGGGTCACGCCCAGTTGCGACATCGCCGATCTGCATCTGGCCATTCGGCCGGGCACCGACCATGTGCTGTTCAACGGTCTGCTGGTCCATCTGGACGAGAGCGACGAGCGCAACGCCCTGTTCGTGGCCAACTTCACCGAGGGGCTCGACAAAGCCCTGGCCGCGGCGCGCGAGACCGCAGGTTCCGTCGCGAAGGTCGCCGAAGCCTGCGACCTGCCGACGGAACAGGTGGAAGCCTTCTACCGGCTGTTCGCCCGCACCGAGCGGGTGGTGAGCGTCTTCTCCCAGGGCATGAACCAGTGGTCCTTCGGCACCGACAAGATCAACAGCCTGATCAACTGTCACTTGCTCACCGGGCGCATCGGTCGTCCGGGGATGGGGCCGTTTTCCTTCACCGGGCAGCCCAATGCCATGGGCGGGCGCGAGGTGGGCGGGCTGGCCAACCAGCTCGCCGCCCACATGGAGCTGGACGATCCGGAACATCGGCGCATCGTGCAGGCCTTTTGGCAAGCGCCGACGCTGCCCGAAAAACCCGGTCTCAAGGCGGTGGAGCTGTTCGAGGCCATCGAGGCGGGGAAGGTCAAGGCGGTCTGGATCATGGCCACCAACCCTGCGGTGAGCCTGCCCGATGCCGGGCGCATGCGCCGGGCGCTCGAGAGCTGCGAGTTCGTGGTGGTCTCCGACTGCGTGCGCGACACCGACACCACCCGCTACGCCCACGTGCGTTTCCCGGCCCAGACCTGGGGCGAGCGGGAGGGCACGGTGACCAATTCGGAGCGGCGCATCAGCCGCCAGCGGGCCTTCCTGCCCACGCCCGGCCAGGCCCGGCCCGACTGGTGGATGGTACAGCAGATCGCCCGCCGACTGGGGTTCGAAGACGCCTTTGCCTGGCGCAACGCCGCCGACATCTTTCGCGAACATGCGGCGCTGTCGGCCGCGGAAAACGACGGTTCGCGGGACTTCGATCTCGGCGGTCTGCGGGCCATCACCGACGCCGAATACGATGCCCTGCGGCCGGTGCAGTGGCCGGTGCGCGAAGGCCGGTCCAACGGCGACGGCACACGCCTGTTCGAGGACGGCCGTTTCTTCACCCCCGGCGGCCGCGCCCGTTTCGTGGCCGTTGGTGCCCATGCGCCGGCCGAGACGCCGGATGCGGAATATCCGCTGGTGCTCAACACCGGGCGCATTCGCGATCAGTGGCACACCATGACCCGCACCGGCAAGTCGGCGCGCCTGTCGGGACACATCATCGAGCCCTTCGCCGAGCTGCATCCGGACGATGCGGCGGCTGCCGCCATCGCCGACGGCGATCTGGTCGAGGTTGTCAGCCGTCGCGGCGCCATCGTGGTGCGCGCCCGGCTGCACGAGGGTCAGCGCCGGGGCAGCGTGTTCGTGCCCATGCACTGGAACGATCAGTTCGCCGCCTGCGCCGCGGTGGACACCCTCACCGCGGCCGCGACCGATCCGGTCTCCGGCCAGCCCGAATTCAAGCACACGCCGGTGCGCGTCGCCCCGTGGCCGGCGAGCTGGTACGGTTTCCTGATCAGCCGGCGGCGCCTGCCGATGGTCACCACCGGTTACTGGGCCCTGTCCCGCGGCAAGGGGGTGTGGCGCTATGAACTGGCCGGGCGTGAACTTCCGGACGACTGGGCGCGCTGTGCCCGGGAGCTGCTCTGCCAGCACGCCGAGCAGGTGGAATGGATCGAGTATCACGACAAGGGCCAGCATCGCTATCGGGCCGCCCGCATCGAGAACGGCCGCCTGGAGAGCGTGATCTTCATCGGCCCCGATCCGAAACTGCCCGAGCGCGACTGGCTGCTAAAGCTGTTCGCCGACGGACAGCTCGCCGAACGGGATCGCATGGCCATTCTCACCGGCAAGCCGGCCACCGGCCAGCACGACGTGGGCCCCATCGTCTGCGCCTGCTTCGGCGTGGGCCGCAACGTGCTGGTGAACACCATCCGCGAACAGCACCTGACCACGCCTGAGGCTGTGGGCGAGGTGCTGCGGGCGGGGACCAACTGCGGGTCGTGCGTGCCGGAGATCCGGGAAATCATCGCCGAAGTGCTTGGTGATGCGGAATGAATGAAAACCCAACGCAAAGGCGCGAAGGCGCAGAGGGCGCGGAGATTTGAAATGCAGGAGCGGCGCAAGCCGCGACCCATGCAGGGACGAGTGGCGAGGGACGAGGGACGAGGAAAAACGGGGGTCATTGGCTTCGACGACCTCGCCACTCGGCCCTCGGCCCTGTTCTGTCGCGACTTGCGCCGCTCCTGCCGGGATTGACTGGCGAAAGAAACAGACAACGAACCGAGGTAACCGACTGATGTACCCCAACATGCAAACCAAGACCCTCCTGGTCAACGGCCGGGAGATCCTGACCGACAGCGAAGGCTACATCGTCAATCTGGACGAGTGGAGCGAGGACTTCGTGCGTGCCCAGGCGGCGGCCGAGGGGCTGGAACTGACCGAGGAGCACTGGGAAGTGGTGCGCTTCCTGCGCGACTACTATGCCGAACACGGCGTGCAGTGTGAGGTGCGCAAGATGATCAGGCATTTCCGCCAGGTCTGGGGGCCGGAGCGGGGCAGCAGCCGGTATCTGCACCGGATCTTCCCGCGCGGCGGCCCCCAGAAGCAGGGCAATCGCCTGGCCGGTCTGTTGCGCACCAAGGGCGAACACTGATCTTCCGCACCACTTTCGGGTCTCGGACGACCCGCTCCGGCAGGGATGTTGGACGGCGCCTCTCTCCTGGTGCGCCGACAAATCCTCGCAGGGACGCGAGGTCTCTCTTTCTTCCGGGCCGGCCGATCGCGTAGCCGGTCCCCGCCACCGTACTCCCCCGGATTCCCGATTTCGGGAAAGCGGGGGCGTCCCTTTCACCACCCTAAAGATCAGGATTTTCCGGCCGTTACAGGCACTGGAACACCCATACCGGAACCGGACAGACCCCCATGCCCGGTCGTCTCATTCTCAAGGACGTGGAATCGTCATGAAACCACTGTACATCGTCATCCTTTCGGCCGCGGGGTTGCTGGCGCTGGAACTGTTCGGCGCACCGCCACCCTGGCGCTGGGGCGTGGAAGTGCTGTTGCTGGGCATGGGGATTCTGGTCTGGCGGCAATGGCCACGGGCAACGGCCGAAGCCCCTTCCCGATCCGTTCCGGTCGCAGCGGAGACGCCGTCGCCGCCCGCTGCGTTGCTGACCTCGGTGGGCGAACTGCTGGATTCGGAGAATGCCAGCGTGGCCGAGGAAGTGCAGCGTGTGGTCGGCCTGATCCAGGAGTCGGTCACCGCCCTGGGCAGCGAGTTCGAACGCATGTCGCAGATTGCCCGGCGCCAGGAAACGATCGTGACCGAGATACTGGAACACAGCAGCGGCGGCACCGATGACAGCGTCAACGTGCGCCAGTTTGCCGACGACACGTCGCGGCTGATGGAGGAATTCATGAATATCCTCACTTCGGTGAGCGAACAGAGCGTGGAGATGGCCCATCACATCGACGACATGGTGGAGAACCTCGACGGCATCTTCGGCCTGCTGGACGATGCCAAGTCCATCGCCGACCAGACCAACCTGCTGGCGCTCAACGCGGCCATCGAGGCGGCCCGTGCCGGGGATGCCGGACGGGGTTTTGCCGTGGTCGCCGACGAGGTGCGCAGCCTGTCGGCCCGTTCCACGGCCTTCAACGATCGCATCAAGGCGCAGGTGGACAAGGCCAAGGAGGCCATCGACCATGTCAATGCCACGGTCAACGCCATGGCTTCCCGGGATCTGCAGGTGACCATCGAGGCCCGCAACCGGGTGCAGCGCACCCTTAAGGCGGTGGAGGCCATGAACCTGTTCTTTGCCGAGAAGATCGGCGAAGTCTCGGAGCTGGGCGATCAGCAGGTGGCGGCGGTCGCGACCGTGGTGCGCAGCCTCCAGTTCGAGGACATCTGCCGGCAATCGCTGCAGGCGGCCGAGGCGGGGCTCGATCGGGTCCGGGAACTGGCCGGGTTGCTGGAGCAGGCTGCCGGGGAAGACACCGAACGTCTGGCACAGGAACTCGATGCCATCCGCCGGCGCTGGGACGAGCAGCGCCACAAGGCCGTTGCCCAGGAGGACATGGACAGCGGCGACGTGGAGCTGTTCTGAGCCTGCACGGCGTGTCAACCGGATGAATCAAGGTGAAAGACCATGGCCATTGAAGTGAAGAAGTCCAGCGATGGCAAGGAACTGACCATCTATCTGGATGAACAGTTCGACTTTGCCCATCACAAGGATTTTCGTGAAGCCTATCGCAACGAACCGCCCGGCATACGTTATCGCGTGAACCTGGCGCGGGCACGCTATTTCGACAGCTCGGCGCTGGGCATGTTGCTGCTGCTGAAGAAACATGCCGGCGGCAAGGCCGAAGTCATCCTCGAGGACATTCCCGGCGAGATCCGCGAGGTGCTGGAGGTGGCCAACTTCCAGAAGCTCTTTACCTTCCGCTAGTGCCGACATGACCCGCGGCAAGATCCTCGTCGTCGACGACGAACCGACCAACCGCATGATCCTCGGCGCCCAGTTGCGCCACCTCGGCTATGAGATCGTGGAAGCCGCCGACGGTCTTGACGCAGTGAAGTTGGCCCACGAAACCCGACCGGACGTCGTGTTCATGGACATCATGATGCCGGGAATGGACGGGTACGAAGCCACCCGGCGGATCAAGGCTGGTGCCGGCGATCGCTACCTGCCCGTGATCTTTCTCACCGCCCTCACTGCCGAGGAGGACATGGTCAAGGGCCTGGAGTCGGGCGGCGACGATTTCCTGGTCAAGCCCATCAGCTTCGCCATGTTGCAGGCCCGGCTGAATGCCATCGAGCGGGTACGGCGACTCAATCACACCCTGCGCCAGCAGGCGGAGCTCATGCGCCGCGACGAGCAGCTGGCGGAGGAACTGTTCTCCGGGGTTATTACCGCGCCGAACGTCGAGATGGAAAAGTTCGGAGTGATGTATCTGCCGGCCGACACCTTCAGCGGCGATCTCATCCTCAGCGCCCGCAGACCCACCGGCGAGTTGCACCTGCTGATGGGCGATTTCACCGGACATGGCCTGTATGCCGCCATCGGCGCCATGCCCCTGGCGCAGATCTTCCATTCCATGACCGCCAAGGGCTACGGTCCCGTGAGCATCCTGGCCGAGATGAACCGCAAGCTGTTCGAGATGCTGCCCACGGAGATGTTCTGTGCCGCCTGCATCGCCAGCATCTCGCCTGATGTCCGAAATCTGCAGATCTGGAACGGTGGCCTGCCCGAAGCACTGCTGGTGCGGGATCGCACCATCGTCTCCCGCTTTCCGTCCACCAGCCTGCCACTGGGGGTCATCGAGGATCTGATCGAGCCGGAGATGGTGCACCATGTGCTGCAGCCCGGCGACCATCTCCTGATCATGACCGACGGCGTCACCGAGGCGCGCAATGCCGCCGGCGAGATGTTCGGATCCGAGCGGGTGCTGACCACCCTGCGCGAGGGGCAGCCGGCCCATTCCCCTTTCGCCCGCCTGTACGTGGCCGTGGAATCCTTCATTGCCGACCG
The DNA here is from genome assembly GCA_027010665.1 of Chromatiales bacterium. Lineage (GTDB taxonomy): Bacteria > Pseudomonadota > Gammaproteobacteria > UBA6429 > Thiohalophilaceae > JALSSV01. Next base: position 11,293 of record JALVBM010000194.1, on the reverse strand, counting down.
GCGCCAGCAGGACGACATCAGCCTGTTGTGCGTGCCCTGCGACGGCAGCATTGCGGCCCCGAGCGAACCGGCGGACGCGGCGGACACGGCGCCGGTGGCCGAGGTGGCCGTGAGCGAGGATCGGGGCTGGACGCTGAATTACCGTTTCGAGGCCGACACCATTCAGCGCCTGGATCCGGTGCCGCTGATCCTGAACCAGATCCGGGATCTGCTGGGCACCGAACCCGATGCTCACCTGTTCACCATTCTTTCCGAGTTGTACAACAACGCCGTGGATCACGGCCTGCTGGGGCTGGACTCGGCGCAGAAGGGCAATGCCGACGGGTTCGCCAGCTATCTGCTGGAACGGGAGGCGCGCCTCGAAACGCTGCAGACGGGCCAGATTGCCATCGACGTTTCGGCCCGGCCCGATGCCAACGGTCAGGTACGCCTGCGCATCGTGGTGACTGACAGCGGGCAGGGATTCGACTACGCGGAAACCCGCCAGCGGCTGATGCGCAACGCCGAGACGGCGCTCAGCGGGCGGGGTCTGCTCCTGGTCGAACGTCTGAGCGAATCCTTTGTCGTGCATCCACCCGGCAACCGGGTCGAGGCCGTGTACGCGGTCTGAGGACGGCATCGGATGGCGCGCGCCACTGTTCCCGTCGATACGGCGCCGCCGAGCGCCGCGCTGCAACGCCAGCTGGAAATCGAACGCTTTCACGAGTTCGGCCGCCGCTCCATGGTCGGCATCTTTTCCTATCCACTGATCTGGCTGGTGGTGACCGTGGTCTCCCACGATCCCGTGATCCAGCACAGCAAGTGGTGGGTGGTCGGGGGGCTGACCGTCCTCTCGCTGGTGCGCTATGCCGTTTCCCACCGCATCCGGCGCACACCGGATCTGCCATCGGTCAACCTGCGCCGGGTCTTTTATCTGCTCTACATCGTGCAGGGTGGCACCTGGGGCCTGCTGTTCCTGTGGCTGATGACCGATCAGGTCTACGACGTGGCCACCCTGGCCATGTTCATGGGCTCGGCGGGCATCGTGGCCACCTCGGTGCAGACCATGGCGCCCCTGCGCTGGCTGAGTGTCACCTACCAGTTGCTGATCGTGCTGCCCACTTTCCTGTACATCCTGTTGCAGGGGGGCGAGCATCGGGCCCTGGCGCTGGTGATCGCGGTCTACAGCCTGTTCCATATCGTGATGGCCGCCAAGGTGGCCGGGGAGTTCAATCGCACCCTGCTGCTGGAGGCGCGCCAGCGCGAGAGCGAGGATCGGTATCGCCGCCTGTTCCGGGACAGCCTGTCCCGGCAACTGGTGGTGGACCCGGAAGCGGACAGAGTGTTCTCCGCCAATCCGGCGGCCGGCCGGTATTTCGGCCACGAGGCGGGCAGGCTCGCGGGCATGCCGCTGGCCGATCTGTTTCCGGAGGCCGGGGAGCGCCGCGACCTGTTCGAAACCTTTCGCCAGGCGGGACGGGTGCATCGGGAGCTGCATGCCCGGCGCAGCACCGGGGCCATACGCATTCTCGAGGTGCTGGGCAACGCCATCGAACTCGATGGCCGCACCATGCTGCATTGTCACGTGTTCGACGTGACCGAACAGCGCGAGCACGAGAACAAGATCACCGAACTGCTGGACGAGTTTCGCATCATGGCCGAGTCCATCAACGGCCTGGTGTTCCGGCTGGATACCCAGGGGCGGATTCACTGGAGCAACCCGCGGGTGCAGGAGGTGACGGGGCGCCAGAGCTGGGATCTGAAGGACGCGTTGCTGATGCCCCTGTTCCGGGAGGCCGATCGGGGCGCGGTTTCCGCCGCCCTGATGGCGGCGATCCGCACCGGCCGGGCCGAACGGGAGGTGCATCTGCTGTGCCGCAACGGCGAGGAAGCCCCTCACCTGCTTTCGGTTTCGGCCCTGCACGACCGCAGTGGCGAGATCACCGGCCTGCTGGCCGTGGCCTTCGACATTCAGGAACAGGCCCGGGCCCGGGATCAGGCCCTCTCACTGGCCCGGGCCAAGAGTGCCTTTCTGGCCAACATGAGCCACGAGATCCGCACGCCCATGAACGGCGTGCTGGGCATGCTGGAACTGCTGGAACGCACGGCCCTGGATCCGGAGCAGCAGGACTATGTCGCCAAGGCCCGCACCTGTGGCCGGCACCTGCTGAACATTCTCAACGACATCCTCGATCTGTCGCGCAGCGAGGTCGAGAGCCTGAAGCTCGAGTACACCCGCTTTCCCCTCGAGCCGCTGGTGGCGGAGCTGTTCGACATGTTCGCCGGCGATGTACGGGACGGCGCGGTGGCCCTGCATCGGCACATCGATGCGGACGTGCCCGAAACCCTGGTGGCGGATCGTACCCGTCTGCTGCAGGTACTCATCAATCTGCTAGGCAACGCGCTCAAGTTCACCGAGCGGGGCAGCGTGACGCTGGAAGTGCAGAACGCGACCCGCGAAGACGGCAGCCCGGGGATCCGTTTCGCCATCGTGGATACCGGGATCGGCATTCCGCCGGAAGCCCAGGCCCGGATCTTCGATGCCTTCGAACAGGCCGATGGTTCCACCACCCGACGCTTTGGCGGCACCGGCCTGGGACTGGCGCTGTCGCGCAATCTGGTGCGGCGCATGGGCGGCGAACTGACCGTGGAATCGACCCCCGGCGAGGGCAGCCGCTTCGCCTTCGTGCTACCGGTGGCGCCGGCCCCGGCCGAGGCCACCACCGATGCCGAGACTTCCTCCGAAGCCGTTGCCGAATCCACCCTGTCGGGGCGGGTACTGGTGGTAGAGGACAATGCCTTCAACCAGATGGTGCTGGGCCGCATGCTGGAGAAGCTGGGCCTGAGCGTGGCGCTGGTCGACTCCGGCGAAGCGGCACTGGAAAAGGCAGCCGGGGAGGAATTCGACCTGATCCTGATGGATGTGCAGATGCCGGGGATGGACGGCTGCGAAACCACCCGGCAGATGCGGGCCGCGGGCGGAAGCGGGGCCGCCTGTCCCATCCTGGCCGTGACTGCCAATGTCGGCGAAGCCGATCGGCAGTCGTGTCTGGATGCCGGCATGAACGACGTGCTGTCCAAGCCCCTGGACATGGACACGCTGGCACGCGCGGTCCGGATCTGGTTGCCGGCGGCCTCGGACGACGGCGAGGCCGTGCTGGAGCCCGGCGCGCTGGAAGCGCTGCGCGAGATGCTCGGGGAGGGGTTCCCGGAACTGGTCGCGCGCTTCCTGGATGATGCGGAAGCACGCCTGGCGCGCATGGCCGAGGCCCTGGATGCCGGGGAAGCCGAAGCGGTGGGATTCGAGGCGCACGCGCTCAAGAGCAGCTGCCGGAATGTCGGGGCGCAGGCCATGGCGGCCCGCTGCGAATGTCTGGAGATGCTGGCCGAACAGGGCGATCCGGCGGGCATGAAGCGGGCCCTGGCGTCCCTGCAGGCGGCATTCGACCCGGTGCGGACGGCGCTGCTGCGGGCGGCAGGGGATGCGCCGGAATCCCGGGAACAGAAGTAAGTGGTCGCAAACTTCGGGATTTGTGCCCACGATCACGGTGTGGACACTTGTTATCAATTACATTAGGAAATATTAAAATACTGAAACCGGATGCCGATAACCGGGTCAAACCCACACGGCAACCCGAAGGAGAGAATCATGTTCACACTCGACGCGCTTACCCTCTACGGCCTCGTCTCCGCCGGCGTCGTCGTCGCCGTGCTGCTTGCCATCTGCAAGCTGCGCGGCTGCAACCGCCCCATCTGCTGATCCCGGATTCAGGAGAGGCCGAGCCGCTGCATCCGCCGCCACAGGGTCGAGCGATCGATGCCCAGAATCCGCGCGGCCATGGCCTTGCTGCCGTTGGCGCGGCGCAGGGCGCTGCGGATTTCCTCCCGCAGGGCCTGATCCGGATCCGTCTTCTGCGGCGTGTCCGCATGCAGGCCGCTGTATTCGCACACGTCCTGGGGCAGGCTCTGTGGCTGGATCACGCCGTCCACCGCGCAGATGACACCATGCTCCAGGGCGTTCTCCAGTTCCCGCACGTTGCCCGGCCAGGGGTAGTTCATCAGCATGCGCATGGCCTCCGGGCTGGTCTCCACGTCGGCCGGATAGCCCCGGGCGGCCAGCCGCTGGCGGAAATGGTCGATGAGTACGGGAATGTCGCCCGGGCGTTCCCGCAGGGCCGGAATGGTCAGGGGAATGACCGCCAGCCGGTAGTAGAGATCGGCCCGAAACTGGCCTGAGTCCACCATGTCCCGCAGGTTGCGGTTGGAGGCAGCGACGATGCGCACGTCCACCTTCACCGTCTTGTCCGAACCCACCATCTCGAATTCCTGATCCTGGATCGCCCGCAGCAGCTTGGCCTGCAGGTGCAGGGGGATCTCGCTCACCTCGTCGAGGAACAGGGTGCCGTGATTGGCGGCCTGGAAGCGTCCCTGCCGGTTCTGGTTGGCCCCGGTGAAGGCGCCCTTTACATGACCGAACAGTTCCGATTCCAGCAGGGTCTCGGGAATGGCCGCACAGTTGACTTCCACGAAGGGGTGGCGGGCCCGCGGACTGGCCTGATGCAGCAGCCGGGCCAGGCGGGTCTTGCCGGTGCCCGATTCTCCCTGCAACAGCACGAAGGCGTTGGTGGCGGCGATCTGCTGGATGCGGTTGACGATCTCGAGCATGCGCGGATCGCGGGTCTCGAAGTCGGGATCCCCGGTCTCGAAGACCGCTTCCAGACGGCGCTGCTCGGTGCGATCGCGGATCAGAATCAGGCGCAGGCGCTCGCGGCCGCCCGGGTTGTCCACCAGTCCGCTGTGGAACATCAGATAGCGCTCGTCATCGCCGATGCGCAGGCGCTCCTCGAAGCTGACGAAGTTGCCGGAAGGCTTGCCGGCGGCGTCCACCTCGCCGGCGTCGATGGCCGCGCGCAGCAGGGCCTTCTGCAGGTTGAAGCGGCCGATGTCGTTGAGCCGCTCCACCGGTTCGTTGCCCGGCAGGCCCAGCAGCCGGCCGGCCGAGGGATTCTGGTAGAGCACCTGGCCGCGCGGGTCGGCGATGATCACCCCTTCGTCGATGTAGGAAACCACCGCCTCGAGCAGCGGCACGATGTTGAGGTTCTCGCTCATGATCGGCCTGTTTGTGTGAACCCGATCACAAGTGTTGCAGTATCGCGCACGGCGTGCAACACGGATGCAACGGGGCGAAAACGCTCCAAGTCTTTGAATGAATGGATATATTCGAATATTAACATTAATTAAATTGTTAGTATGGCGTGCAACACGCCATTTTTTATCTCAATAAAAACAAATGCTTGTGAACTGGCACAGGGTTTGCTCCATTCTCCCGTGAACCGCGCTCCAGTGAAGGGCCGGGCAACGAAACGAACAACAAAGGGGAGAGGAACATGTCCGAGATGTTTTCTGCCGAATGGATGAACCAGTACAAGGACGTCTGGAACCAGGATCCGGAACTGGCCGGGGCCCTGGCCCAGATCGGTTTCAATTCCGTCATCGGTTACGGCTTCGACGGTGAGGATGCCCCCCGGGGCTACATCAAGGTCGAGAACGGCCAGGTTACCGAAGCCGGCGCCTACGACGGCCAGCCCCTCAACTGGGATCTGCGCGCCAGCCCCGCCGACTGGCAGAAGTGGGCCCAGAAACCGCCGGGCATGGTCGGTCTGGGCATGGCCTACACCTCCCGCAAGCTCAAGTTCGAGCAGGGCGACTATGCCGCCATGATCAAGGATCCGCGCATGGCCGGCCCCTTCATCAAGAGTTTCGCCGCCATGGGTCGCGTGCAGTAGCACCGGCCCGTGGATCGTTTCGTCATTTGCCATCGCATGCACCGGACGGTGCAGGAAGGATTTTGCGCATGAACAGACACCGCATGCTTCGTTCGGGGTTCGGTTTCCTGCTGGGCATGGTCTGGAGCCTGCCGCTGCTGGCGGCCGGGTTCGACGGCAATCCCTATCGCAGCGGATACGACTATCCGCCGCGGGACGAGTACCGCCGCCAGGACAGCCGCCCGCTCGAACGTTCGCGCAATCCCTACGGTTTCGCACCGCCCCGGGCCCGGGAATACGGCTATGGCGGCGGCGCGCCCGGCGGGGTGATCACGGTGGTCTCCCGCCAGATCGGCGCCAAGGTGGTGATCGGCGGCACCGTGATTCCCTATCGCGAGGTCACGCTCACGGCCCAGTTGCCGGGACGGGTGGAATTCATCGCCGGGGAAGAGGGCGATCGCTTCCGCATCAATCAGGTGCTGGTGGCGCTGGACGACGACGACCTGCTGGCCAAGCGGCGCCAGATCCTGGCCGAGCTGCAGGCCACCACCTACGGCTACACCGACGCCCGCCTGCAGTATGCCCGCGAGTTCTGGTCGCCCGGCGAGAAGCTGGCCCGCTACTTCGAACCCCAGCGCAGCGGCAGCGCCGGCCTGTTTCCGTCCATGTTCGAGCGTTTCTTTGGCGGCGGAGGCGGCTACAACGACACCTGGCGGGCCTGGCGCTACGGCAATCCGTGGATCGAGCGTCAGGTGGATCTGTATTCCCGCGGCACCCACGTGGGCCAGGCCAGCAGCCGGGTGCTGGCCATGCGCGCGAAGATCGACGAGATCGACGCCAAGCTCATCGACACCCGCTCCATCGCGCCCTTCGACGGCGTGATCCTGAAAAAACTGGTGGAAGTGGGCGACACGGTGCAGCCCGGCCAGCCCCTGATCAAGTACGCCGACACCAACGATCTTCAGATCCGGCTCGAAGTGCCGGCGCGGCTGATGCCCGGCTTGCATCTGGACATGATCCTGCCGGCCACCCTCGACGTGGGCGACATGCAGGTCAACGCCCGCGTGGCGCAGATCTTCCCGGTGGCCGATTCCCTGCGCCACACCGTCACCGTCAAGCTGGATCTGCCCCAGGGCGTGCCCGGCGGGCCGGGCATGTATGCCGAGGTGGCGATCCCCGATGCCAGCGTGCCGGAGAGCAGCGTGCCGGTGATTCCCGCCTCGGCCATCGTCTGGCGCGGCAGTCTGCCGGCGGTATTCGTGGTCACCGAAGGCGGCAAGCCGTCCCTGCGCCTGGTACGCCTGGGCCAGAAGCTGGAACAGGATCTGGTGGCCGTACTCTCGGGCCTGCGCGCGGGTGAGCGCATTCTGGCCAGTCCCCCGCCCGGCATGAACTCCAACTGGGTTCCGCGGACTTCCGACAAGCGCTGAGGCATTCGAATCGTGGCAGGACGAGACGACGTGAGCACCGAAAACCCCACACCGGCGGAAAACCCCGCTGCCGGGGACGAAACCGGGCACCGGGATCTGGGCATCGCCGGCCGGCTGGCCAGCCAGTTCATCAATTCGCCGGTCACGCCGCTTTTGATGATGGCCTTCCTGGCCATCGGCATACTGGGGCTGTTCTTCACCCCACGGCAGGAGGATCCCAAGATCTCCGTGCCCATGGTGGACATCTTCCTGCAGTATCCCGGCGCCTCGGCCGAGCAGGTCACCAGCCTGGTGACCGAGCCGCTCGAGGAACTCATGAGCGAGATTCCGGGTGTGCGCCATGTCTATTCGGCCACCCAGCGCGGCTCCAACATCGTCACCGTGCAGTTTAAGGTCGGCGAGGACATGGGCGAGTCCATCGTCAAGGTCCACGACAAGCTGCAGTCCAACCTGGATCGCATCCCGCCCGGTGTCTCGAAACCGCTGGTCAAGCCCATCGGCATCGACGACGTGCCGGTGGTCACCGTGACCCTGTGGTCGGAGGACGTGGACGATGCGACCCTGCGCACCCTCGGCCTGGACGTGTTGCAGCGGCTCGAGGAAGTGCCCAATACCGGCCGCGGCTTCGTGGTGGGCGGGCGCGCCGAGCAGATCCGGGTGGAGATCCTGCCCGAGCGCCTGGCCGGCTACGGCATCGCGCCGGAGCAGATTGCCGCCACCATCCGCGCCGCCAATTCCGAGCAGCCCGCCGGTCAGGTGGAGCATGGCGACAATGTCTACAGCGTGCAGACCGGCCGCTTCATTCACAGCGCCGAGGACGTGGCCCGGCTGGTGGTGGGCGTGCGCCAGGGGATGCCGGTCTACGTGCGTGACGTGGCCCGGGTGTTCATGGCGCCGGAAGAGACCCGGCACATGGTGAACCAGTTCAGCGGCGCGGCCGGTACGGTATCGGTCTCCGATGCCCCGGCGGTGACCGTGGCCGTGGCCAAGAAGATCGGCAGCAACGGCGTGACCGTGGCCAACGCCATTCTCGAGAAGCTCGATGCACTCAAGGGCAGCCTGATTCCGGACAACGTGCACGTGGAGATCACCCGCAACTACGGGGCCACGGCCAACCAGAAGGTCAACGAACTGCTCGAGGCGCTGTTCGAGGCGGCCATTGCGGTGAGCGTGCTGTGTCTCATCGGCCTGGGCCTGCGGGCCGCCTCGGTGGTGATCATCATCATTCCCATCGTGATCCTGATCACCGTCTGGTCGGCCTGGGTGCTGGACTACACCATCGATCGGGTGAGCCTGTTCGCGCTGGTATTCGCCATCGGCATCCTGGTGGACGATGCCACGGTGGTGGTGGAGAACATCTTCCGCCGCTGGCTGGAAGCGGGGCAGACCAGCATGCGCATTGCCATCGACGCGGTGCGCGAGGTGGGCAACCCGACGGTGCTGGCCACACTGACCATCATCTCCGCGATGCTGCCCATGGGTTTCGTCTCCGGCATGATGGGCCCCTACATGCGGCCGATCCCGGTGCTCGGATCCTCGGCCATGTTCTTCTCGCTGATCGCGGCCTTCGTCTTTGCTCCCTGGATGGCGCTGCGGGTGCGCCCCAAGCTCGGCGCCCTGAAGAAGGCCGAGGAGCGCGAAGCGCGGGTGCGGGAGAAGATCGGGCGTTTCTACCGGCCCTGCATGATGCCGCTGTGCACCAACCGCACCCTGGGTCTGCTGTTCCTGTTCGGCCTCGTGGCCGCCACCATCCTTTCCTGCCTGATGTTCTACACCACGGCCGTGGCCGTGAAGATGCTGCCCTTCGACAACAAGCCCGAGTTCAACGTGGTGGTCAACATGCCCGAGGGCACGGCCCTGCCGGTGACCGCCAACGTCACCCGGCAGATCGTCGAGGAACTGCGCCAGATCCCGGAAGTGACGGCGCTGCAGAGTTACGTGGGCACCGCCTCGCCGTTCAACTTCAACGGCATGGTGCGTCACTACTATCTGCGCCAGCGGCCCTGGCAGGCCGACATCCAGGTCATGCTGCTGAACAAGAACGATCGCGAGCGGGGCAGCCACGAAATCGCCGTGGCCGCGCGCCATTTGATCACGCCCCTGGCCGAGCGCCTCGGCGTGCGCAGCGTGCAGGTGGTGGAAATGCCGCCCGGGCCGCCGGTGCTGCAGACGGTGGTGGCCGAGGTCTATGGTCCGACTCCCGAGACCCGTCGCCAGGTGGCCCGCGATCTCACCGCCATGTTCCGCGACGTGCCCAACATCGTGGACGTGGACAACTATCTGACCATGCCCTACGAGTACTGGCGGTTCGTGGTGGACATGGACAAGGCCACCCGTCGCGGCATCACCGTGGACACCATCAACCGCAACCTGGCCATGGCCCTGGGCGGCCACAAGCTGGGCGACGTCAAGCGCGGCGTGGTGCGCGAACCCACCTACATCGTGATCCAGGTGCCCCTGCCGATCCGCGCCCAGCTTGATCGGCTCGGCAGCCTGCCCATTCCCTCGGCCAGCGGCAACCAGGTGCCGCTGGCGGAACTGGGCAAGTTCGTGCGCGACATCGAGGATCCGGTCATCTACCACAAGGATCTGCGGCCCATCGAATACGTCACCGGCGAGATGGAAGGTCGCCTGGGCGCACCCATCTACGGCATGTTCGAGGTGGAGGATCGTCTGAAGAACTATGTGGCGCCCGATGGCGTGACCTTCTCCGGCATGCCCGACGGCCTGATTGGTCCGCCGAAGGACGACAGCCGCTCCGACATCGAATGGACCGGCGAATGGACCGTCACCTACGAAACCTTCCGCGACATGGGCATCGCCTTCATGGCCGCGCTGGTGCTCATCTACGGACTCATCGTCTGGGAGTTCAAGAACTTTGCCCTGGCCGGGCTGATCATGGCGCCCATTCCGCTGACCCTGATCGGCATCATTCCCGGCCACTGGCTGCTGTCCGCCGAGTTCACGGCCACGTCCATGATCGGTTTCATCGCCCTGGCCGGGATCATCGTGCGCAACTCCATTCTGCTGGTGGAGTTCGTGAAGGTGGAAGTGGAGCAGGGCAAGCCGATCCGGGAAGCGGTGATCGCCGCCGGCCAGGTGCGCATGCGGCCCATCTTCATCACTGCCCTGACGCTGATGGCCGGCGCCGCCGCCATCGTCACCGATCCCATCTTCGAGGGCATGGCCGTGAGCCTGCTGTTCGGCACCGGCGTGGCCACCATTCTGACGCTGGTGGTGGTGCCCCTGGGCTGCATCAGTGCCCGCAACCAGTTCTACAAGCTGGCCTGCGCCGAAGGGCATCCCGTCGAGCCGCCGGCCGACGACACCTGCCCGAACGGCGTCTGCGAGCCGGCCGAGGCCCCGGCCGCGCCGGCCATGCCGCTGTGGATGCGGATCTACAGCAAGGTGATGGGCGCCCTGATGTGGGTGTTCTACGTCGTGCGCGGCATCTGGTTGCTGGTCTCCTCGCTGGTGAAGGGCTGGCTGGGCCGTTTCCGCTCACCACCCTCACCACCGCCACCCCCGCCTTCCGGTTCTGGGGGTGACACGCCGCCCCCGGCACCCGGACCAACGTCTCCGCCGGAAGCGCCCGCTGCCGTGCAAGGCGAGGAGAGCGAGACGACAACCGCGGAGGAAGTGATCGAGCCGGCACCGGGCGAGCGCGAGAGCGGACAGGCCGAGCCGGAAACCAGACCGCCGCAGGCGAAGAAGAAGACCGTGCGCAAGAAGAAGGCCGCGAAGAAAAAGGCGGCCGCCAACCGGGCAAGCAAGCCCTCCGGCAAGAAGAAACGCCGGGGGATCCGCCTCAAGAGCGAATGAACCGATAAGAGGAATTTCCATGAAACAGAGCATCCGCAAAATCGCCCTGACCACCGCCGTCTCCGGCGTGTTGTTCGGGGCCATGAGCCTGGCCAGTGCAGCCGACAGCGACACGTCGGGGCAGGCCGCCAAGGCCCCGCCGCCACCCGGGCCCTACCGGGTACAACCGACCCAGCGCCCCATGCCGCCCCAGCGGCCGGAATGGGCCGGCCAGCCCGGCCAGCGCCCGATGCCGCCCCAGCGGCCGGAATGGGTCGGTCAGCCGGGCCAGCGCCCCATGCCGCCCCAGCGGCCGGA
>JALVBM010000193.1 GCA_027010665.1 Chromatiales bacterium | reverse complement strand
ATGCCGCCCCAGCGGCCGGAGTGGGCCGGCCAGCCGGGCCAGCGCCCCATGCCGCCCCAGCGGCCGGAGTGGGCCGGCCAGCCGGGCCAGCGCCCCATGCCGCCCCAGCGGCCCTGGTACGGCGGTCAGCCGCCCCGTCGCTGAGCGGAGCACGGAATCATCCCGGGAGGCCCATTCGAGATGAAACGCAAAGAATCCATCGTCCTCGGCGGTCTGCTGAGCATGGTCATGGTCTCGGCAACGGTGCAGGCTGCGTCCGACTGGGAGAGCCTGCCGGGGCAGGAACCGGTCTACACCACCGGTACGGCCGAGCCCACCTGCTGCTATTCGGAGGATCGGATCTGGCGCAATACCAACAACGAATCGCGCTGGAGCACCCGTGGCCGCCACTTCTCGCCCTATGGCTTCGCCAATCGTGAAGGCTACCGGCCCACCCGGCCGACACCGCTGCCGCGTGGCATGGAGTCGAGCAATCCCTGGGCCGGTGGCGAGTACGTGCAGCGGGTGGGCGGTGATCGCCAGGGCCGGGGCAACGCCGAGTTCTTTCGCCCGGCCTACTACAACTATCCGCCGCCGGTGGGACCCGTACCGGGCAGCCTGGCCGGCGATCCGCTGGATCCCCTGCTGATGCTGCCGACCCCGGCGCCAGGGCTGCTGGCCGATCCGTATCTCGGCGGTCTGTACCTGCCGGGGCTGGCGGGCCCGGTGGGTCCGTGGGGCCCCTGGAGTGCGCCGGGCATGGTGCCCGGGATGTGGCCGGGCCTGTGGTGAGGCGCAAACGAGCACGATTTCGATCGGTACGCCGATCGGATGTGTGGAAACGTGACTGGACGTGGCTCCCTGCGTTCACGAACGGAAACCCTTCAGGGAGCAGGTGACATGGTCAGGCCATGTCGTGAGTCAAGAAGTCAACGAAAGGAAAAGACCATGAGCAAGATGAAGAAAGCCCTCTGCGCTGCGGCGCTGGTTGGTGCGGTTGCTCTGCCGATGTCCTCGGCCAATGCCTGGTGGGGCGGTGGCCCCTGGGATGGCTGGGGTGACGGCTGGGGTGACGGCAACATGTCGTTCAACATGAGCGGTCGTGGCAGTGGCCGCGGTTATGGCTACGGTGCGCCGTACTATGGCTATGGCCCCGGTTACTGGGGTCCCGGCTATGGTTACGGTCCGTACTACGGTGGTCCGGGTTACGGTTATCCGCCGCCCCCGCCGCCGGCCTATGGTGGCTACGGCTACCCGGGCTACGGCTACGGCGCGCCGCCGGCACCGGCCCAGCAGAACCAGGGTGGCAACAAGTAGGTTGCCTGGCCGCACGAGGGGGTGTTCGCACAGGGACGTGCCCCCCCCTCGATTCCGGGCGACCACGCCCGTGATGACATGCAGGAGAATCGAGGCATGAATCCCTCCCTCTGGCAGCGCCTGCTGGCGCTGATCGGTTTCCTGACGGTACTGGCCACGGCCGGCGCCGCCGAAGGTGTCATCCAGTTTTCGGCCGATGCGATCCAGCGCACACCGGATCGGCCGCCGATGAAGGCCCGCATCTACGTCGGGCCCGATGCCGTGCGCAGTGAATACGAAATGAACGGTCAGCGCTTCATCGAGATCGTTCGCCAGCAGGATCGGGTGCTCATCAACCCGGACCGCAAGGAATACGTGATCCAGCCCGGGGGCAGTGCACCCCTGCCCCAGGCCCGCAAGCCCCAGCCGCCCGGCACCAGTCCCTGTCAGGGCGTGCCCGGCGTTACCTGCCGGATGCTGGGCAAGGAAAAGGTCAATGGCCGCCTGGCCGAGAAATGGGAGTTCGTGACCCGCCGCAATGGCCAGGAGGTTCGCAGCCTGCACTGGATCGACGTGGAAAAACGCTTCCCGGTGCGGCAGATGTTCCCCGACGGCAGTCTGGTGGAGATGCGCCTGGTCAGCCATGAAACCCTCGATGGCCGGCCGGTGGAGAAGTGGGAAGTCAAGCAGACCCGGCCGGACGGCCAGACCCAGGTTTCCTGGCAATGGCACGATCCGGAACTGCACATCGCCATTCGCGAGGAACTGCCGGGCGGCTATGTGCGTGAACTGAAGAACATCCGGCTCGAACCGGTGCCCGAACGCCTGTTCGAGATTCCGTCCGGCTATCGCCGCATTCCGGCGCCGTCACCGGCGCGCTGAGCGAACGGAGAAGACCGATGATCACCGTCGTCGCCAATCTGAAGGGAGGATCGGGCAAGAGCACCGTGGTGTTCAACCTGGCCCTGTGGCTGCAGTCCTGCGCCCAGCCGGTGGTGACCTACGATCTCGATCCCCAGTGTACGCTGGCCGACGTGGGCGCGGTGCGGCGCGAGGAAGGCTACACCCCGCCGCTGCAGGTCTATCAGCAGGACACCGCGTTGCCCGATCAGCTCGCCTATCACCCGGGCGAAGTGCTGGTGGACGTGGGTGCCGCCAACATGGCCGGCATGCGCGATGCCCTGTCGGTGGCGGATCGGGTGATCATCCCGGTGCCGCCCAGCCAGCCGGACGTGTGGGCCACCCAGCGCTTTCTCGGCATCGTCGAGGAGGCCCTGGCCGGGAAGGATCGGCGCCCGCAGATCCAGGCCTTCGTCAATCGCGCCGACACGCACCGCGCCGTGCGCGAATCGGACGAGACCGAGGAGGCTCTGGGCATGCTCGAGGGGATCGACGTCCTGCCGCAGCGGCTCTGCCAGCGTACCCTGTACCGCCGGTCCCTGAGCGAGGGACTGGCGGTGTTCGAACTCTCGCCCCGCAGCAAGGCGGCCGAGGAATTTCACGATTTTGCCAACGCGCTGTATCCCGACTACCGGCCGGGCCGGCGCAAACGGAATCCGGCCTGAGCCGCTTCCCGCATCCGAGGATCGAGATCACATGACCATCATTCGCTATCTGCTCAGCTACAGCCTGCTGTTCCTGCTGGTGGCCCTGCTGGCCGCCGCCTGGGTCTACCGCGACACGCTCGCGCCCGAGCTGAACGCGGCCTGGACGCGACTCGAGGCGCGACTGGAAGGCAAGGCGCCGCAGGACGCGACGGTGGACGCCGGGCCGGTGCCCGGGGAGCAGGCCGAAACAGCAATCCCCGAAGCACCGGCCGAAATGCCGGCCACGCCCGCAACCGAACAGGCGCCCGTCGCGGCCGAAGCGCCCCGCAGCGAACCGCCGATGGCGATGCAGGAACCCGAGCCCGAGTCCGCATCCGGATCAGAAACCGAAACCGTTATGGCACCCGAGCCGGCGACACCCGAACCCGCGCCGGTCGTGAGCGAACCCGAAGTCGCCGCGGCGACACCAGCGCCGGAGACGACCGCCGAAACCGAAAAAACCGCTGACGTCGCGAGTGCGCCGGCGGAGACTGCCGCCGCAATGAGCGCAGTTCCGAGTGAGACGTCCGCGCCGGTTGCCGAAGCCTCGCCGGCAACGGAAACCGGGACGCCATCGACACCGCAGGTCGCCGCTGCCGGGGAAGGCGAGGCGGAACCCGCAGCGACAACGGCACCTGCAGGCACACCGGAACCCGAGGCATCCTCCCCGGCGGTCGAGGCCACCGGTCCGAGCGAAGAGTCCATCCTGCTGGATCGGGCCCGGCGCGCCTACTGGGCAGGGGATCTCCCGGCCGCCGCGGCAGCCTACGAGGCGCTGCTGGATCGGGATCCGGCCGAGGCAGATGTCTGGGGAGAGCTTGGCAACGTCTACTACGCCATGGGCCGATGGCACGACGCAGGGCTGGCCTATTACGAGGCCGCCCGGCGCCTGATCGACCGTGGCGACACCCGGCAGCTGGGCTATCTGCTGCGCATCATCGACAGCCTTGCCCCCGAGAAGGGCAGCGAGCTGCGGGCACGGCTCGACGCCGGGGCCGGTTCATGAATTCTCTCTTCATCAGGTAAGCAAACGTGAAAGATTCCAAACAGCACGGTGGCAAGATCCCGATCGTGACGGGACTGCCCGAGGATTGCCCGCAGGTGGAAGACTGCGGCGTGCGCCAGCTCGAACGGCTGTCCACGGCCTTCATGGCCAGCGCCAAGCGCTGGGAGATGATCGTCTATCCCTCCCTGTTCGCTTTCATCATCCTGGCCGGTTACGGCTTCTTCCTGATCTACAGTCTCAGTCGCGACGCCCACGAGATCAGCGAACAGATGATCACCATGACCCGGCAGATGGAATCCATCTCGCAGAACATGGTGATCATCGCCCAGACCATGGACGGTCAGAGCGCGACCATGAAGGAGATGGCCGTGAACATGCGTGGCATGAACGCCTCGATGAATCAGATGCGTTACGACATGTCGATCATGAACCAGAACGTCTCGCGTCCCATGTCCTTCATGAACAGTTTCATGCCATGGTGACGCACATCACCCACAACCGGCCTGCAGGTGGAGAAACATGTTCGGACAGAATCCGGAACTGAAATTGCGACTGCGCCAGCTCGAGGCGCACCTGCGTGACGAGAATCCGCTGCTGGTGGACGCGGTGCGCCACTTCCGCCAGCTCGACCGGGTGGCGCGGCGGCTGGGCCTGCTGGCCCCGGATCAGTCCTATGCGGCGCGCATTCCCTGGTGGCCGCTGATCGCCGTGCTCGGCACCTTCTCGGCCGGCAAGTCCTCCTTCATCAACCGCTATCTCGGGCAGGAACTGCAGGCCACCGGCAACCAGGCGGTGGACGACAAGTTCACGGTGATCTGCTACTCGCCCGAACCGGAACCGCGCGTGCTGCCCGGCGTGGCCCTGGATGCCGATCCGCGCTTTCCCTTCTACCAGATCAGCGAGGAACTGGAGAAGGTGGCGCCGGGCGAGGGCGAGCGGGTGGATGCCTACCTGCAGCTCAAGACCTGCAACAGCGAACGGCTCAAGGGCAACATCCTCATCGACTCGCCGGGCTTCGATGCCGATTCGCAACGCACCGCCACCCTGCGCATCACCGACTACATCATCGAGCTGTCGGATCTGGTGCTGGTGTTCTTCGATGCCCGTCATCCCGAGCCGGGCGCCATGCAGGACACCCTGCGGCACCTGGTGGGCGACACCATCCATCGCCACGACTCGAGCAAGTTCCTCTACATCCTCAACCAGATCGACACCACCGCGCGGGAAGACAACCCCGAGGACGTGGTCGGTGCCTGGCAGCGGGCCCTGGCCCAGGAAGGCCTGACCGCCGGGCGCTTCTACACCATCTACAACCCGGAGGTGGCCGCGCCCATCGAGGACGCGAACCTGCGCGAACGCTATGCGCGCAAGTGCGAAACGGATCTGGCGGCCATCTACAAGCGCATGGCCGAGGTGAAGGTGGAACGGGCCTACCGCATCATCGACAGCCTGGAAAAGACCGCCCGGGATCTCATGGAGGTCCAGGTGCCGCGACTGCAGCAACTGCGCGACCGCTGGCTGCGCGGTACGCTGTGGCGCGAGGGTTTTCTGTGGCTGCTGTTGCTCGGCGGTTTCGGCGCGCTCGGCATCGGGCTCGACTGGTGGGACGGCTGGCGCTTCGCGCCGCCCTGGCGGGATGCGGTCACCGCCGAGCCCGGCTGGTGGATCGCCGGTGGCGCGCTGCTGCTGATCCTGATCCTGGCCGTGCATGGCCTGGCACGACGCTGGGCGGCGGGCGCCGTGCTGCGACACCTGCAGGCCACGGCACCGAGTGCCCGTGAGGCCGAAGATCTGGCCCGCGCCTTCCGCCGCAACACGCGCTGGTGGCACAGCGTGTTCCGACCCCGGCCCGTGGGCTGGAACCGTTGGGCCCGGCGTCGTCTGGAGCGCATCATCGCCGCCGCCGATCTGCACATCCAGTCCCTGAACGATCGCTTCGCCCGGCCATCGGGTGACGACGAAGGGGGCGAAGCGCCGCCGGCGGCCGAGAACATTACCACACACAGGGACGAAAGCGACGAGACCACGCCGGAGACGAACATCGAGAACGCACCCACACCGCAAGGGGAGGCAGAAAAATGAGCGAAGAGAAGGAAACGAAAGCGGCAAAGGACGAAAAGGACACCCCGGAAGCGAAGGAAGCGCAGGCATCGGCCAGCGACAAGGACGCCGGGAATACGCAGGAAGCCCAGGCGACGACGGAATCCGGGAAGTCGGACGAGGCTGCCGCCGACAGCACGAAGGAGGCCGAACTCAAGGAACGACTGCACGACATGGGCGTGATGCCCCGGGAGGACGAGATGCCCGAGATCACCCCGCGCCGGCTCACCCGCACCATCGTGTTGGGCCTGGTGGCACTGGTGCTGGTCATCGCCGGCGTGTACTGGTGGCACGAACGTGGTGAACCGGCGGACGAGACCGCAAGCGCCGACGCGCAACCGGAAGCGGGCGCCAACACGGCCCTGAACGGCGCGCCGGTGAACGGGGGCCCGATGATGGCGCCCTGGGGCGCACCGGCGCACCCGCGCATGCAACCGCCACCCCGGATGCCCGGTTCAGCCGCGCCACCGGCCAATGGGGGCGGGGAATCCGCCGGCGAAGCGGCGCCGGCTGCAAACCCGCCGGCCCCGCCACCCGGCTGGGGACCGCCTGGCCGGATGACGGGTCGGCCCATGCCGCCGATGGCCGAACGGGCGCCGGCTGAAGATGCCCTCCCGTCCGTACCGCCACGGCCGGACATGCCACCGCGTGCATGGCAACCGGCGCCCTGGCCTCCGGCCGCGCCCCCGACAGCGACTCCACCGGCGACGGCCGACAACGGCGAACGGACCGGGAGCGAATCCGCCTCTGCCGCCCCGACCACGGCAGGCGAAATGCCGCCCGGCCCGCCGCCCGGCTGGGCGCCACCGCCTCCGCCGCCACCGGCCTGGGGTTACGGCTATCCGGCCTACGGCTATCCCGGCTGGGGTGCCCCGCCGCCGGCCTGGGGCTACTACCCGCCATCGGCCTACTATCCGTACTGAGTTGAGGGCCGCAACACGCAAAAGGGCCAGCCGCATCCGGCTGGCCCTTTTGCATTGAGCACCAAAAAAAACGCCGCGAGGGACTTACAGTGGCGCTTCGATCAGATCCACGAACTGCTTGCGGTAGCCCTCGATGAGCTGGTCGTAGGAACCGTCGGCCTTCATGGCCCTGAGGGCGCGGTTGAAGTCGGCAACGATTTTGGCGTGATCGGGATTCTCGCGGCTGATGGCCACGTGCAGGGTACGCTCGTCCACCGGTTTGGGCAGGAACTCGAACTGGCGAATGGAACGGGGAAAGAACTGGGTCAGCTCGTTGCGGATCACCCACTGATCGCCGATGGCCAGATCCACCTTGCGACGCTCGAGCAGCATCAGGCTCTGGGCCACGTGATTGGTTGGCACGCGCACGAAACCGTCGGCATTGGCAAAGGCGTCGCCGTAGGCATAGCCCGCCACGGTGGCGATCATCAGCCCCTTCAGATCGTCGAAGCTGCGGAAACGGATGGGCGCATCCCGGCGCTTCACGAACTTGATCACGTTGACGAAGTAGGGATCGGTGAAGTGCAGGGCCTTCTCCCGCTCCGGCGTCTTCCAGGCCGCCACGATCACGTCCACGATGCCGATGCTGGCGCCTTCGAGGGTGCGCGGCCAGCTGGCGATGTAGGACTCGGTCTCGTAACCGGCCCGCTGGAAGATGTGACGCACCAGATCCATGGCCACCCCCTTGTCCTCGCGGGTGGGATCCACGTAGGGCGGCCAGGCGCTGCCGGCGAGCTTGAGGGGTTCGGCCTGCGCCATCGGCAGGATCGACAGCAGTCCGAACAGGCCAGGAAGGACGAAGCGGGCAAGACGGTTCATGCGGAATGGTGCTCGTGGTTCGACGGGATGCAGAGGATAGCACAAGGCGTCGTCACGACAGGATCATGCCATCCCGGTCGAATGGTCACGAAACGCGGCGGGACGGCGGGCTGTACGACAGGGCGTTGTGATCCTGCGATCGGCCGCCGACGTCGCTGGCCGGGTTCAGCCCTGCTCCAGTCGCGCCAGCCGCTCGCGCAGGCGGGCGATCTCGTCCAGCAGATCCAGCACCAGCGCGGCCCCGGCCAGATTCACGTGCAGATCCCGTTGCAGGCGCAGGGCGGTCTGCACCCGGTACAGGGCCGGGCCGGAGAAGCGCCACTGCAGCGGACTCGGACCCCGCGGTTCGAGCAGACCTTCCTCCACCATCTCGATGATGGTCTCCGCCGGCGTGGCGCTGGCCCGGCACAGTTCCCCGAGGGTGAATTCGAACTCCTCGTCGAGGATGTCGATGATCATGTCGTAGGGCGTCTTCATGGTCATACTCCCAGCCGGCTGCGCGGATTGAAGGGCATGATTTCGGCCATGCGCTCGTAGAGCTGGCGCTGTTCATCGGTTTTGGGCTCCGGTGTCTCGATCTTCAGGACCACGTATTCGTCACCGGGCGTCTTGCCGGGCAGGCCCCGGCCCTTGAGCCGAAGCTTGCGTCCGGTCTGGGAGCCGGGCGGGATCTTGAGATCGACGATGCCGCCGGGCGTGGGCACCTTCACCGTGGCGCCGAGCGCCGCCTCCCAGGGCGTTACCGGCAGATCCAGATACAGATCCTTGCCTTCGATGCGATAGAAGGGATGAGGTTTGAAATCTACCTCGAGATACAGATCGCCGGGTTCGCCGCCGCCGATCCCCGGCGCCCCCTGGCCGCGCAGGCGAATGCGCTTGCCGCGGGTGATGCCCTTGGGGATCTTCACCTGCAGGGTCTTGGTGCGGGTCACCACATGGCCGGTCTCGTCCACTTCCGGCACCTTGAGGGTGAGCGACTTCTCGGTGCCGTGATAGGCGTCTTCCAGATCGATGAGGATCTTGGCGTGATGATCCTCGCCCTTCTGCTTCCAGGTGTGGCGCCGGCCGCCGCCGGCAGCCCGGTGGAAACCGCCACCGCCGAACAGGCTTTCGAAGAAGTCGCTGAACTGTTCCGCCTCGGCGCCGGTGAAACCGCCGCCGGAGAACTCGAAGCCGGCGTCCCAGCCGGGCGGCGGCGTGAAGTCCTGGCCGTGCTGCCAGTTCTGGCCGAACTGATCGTAGGCCGCCCGTTTCTCCGGATCCTTGAGCACCTCGTAGGCCTCGCCCAGTTCCTTGAACCTGGCTTCGGCATCGGGTTCCTTGCTCACGTCGGGATGGTACTTGCGCGCCAGCTTGCGATAGGCGCGCTTGATCTCGTCCTGGGTGGCGTCGCGCGGGACGCCCAGGACTTCATAGTAATCCTTGAATTTCATGTCGGGATATCGGGTCCGGTTGGCAGTTCGTGTTGTTGTCTGCCGGGCACGGGAAACCGTTCACGGATTCCGGCGCGCCGACAGCATCAACATGGCGATGCCATGACGGTTTTTCAATGCTCAGGAAAACATCAGCCCGGCGAGCACACCTGCGGCGATGGCGACGAAGGAGGGCAGGGCCACTCGCCAGCCGGTGGCCCAGCCGCCCAGATAGGCGGCCATCAGGCTCTTCACCAGGGTATTGCTGGTCGCGGCGATGAAGATGGTCATGATGGCGACCTGCAGGGAAATCTCGTGCAGGCTCAGGCGCGAGACCGACAGGTTGATGGCATCCACGTCGCCCAGTCCCGACAGGGCGGCCAGCACATACAAGCCCGCATCGCCCAGCCAGGCCCGCATGGCATTGGCCAGCAGCATGATTACCGCCAGCAGCAGGCTGAAGCGGATGGCCATGCCGATCTGGAAGGGGTTGCTCAGGGTTTCCACGTGCTGGCCGAGCGGGCCGCCCGGCGAGCGGCGCCAGAACCACCAGCCGGCCGCGTAGGTGAGCAGGGCGGTGACACTGGTGGGAATGGCCAGGGGCACGAACAGCTTCGGGTTGACCACGCTGGCCACCAGCAGGATGCGGGGAAACATGGTGGCGCAGGCCGCCAGGATTCCGCTGATCAGCGCATCCCGGTGTTCGGGCAGGTCCCGCACCAGGCGGGACAGGGTGATGGTGACCGCCGTGGAGGACACCAGGCCGCCGGTGATGCCCGTCAGGGGTGCGCCATAGCGGGCGCCGCCGATCTTGATGGCGAAATAGCCGATGAAGCCGATGCCCGCGATCAGCACCACCATCCACCAGATCTCGTAGGGATTGAGCGACTGCCAGGGGCCATAGCCCTTGTCGGGCAGGACCGGCAGCAGCACCACCGAGATGAGCAGCAGTTCGAAGGTGGCGTTGAGTTCCTGTGGCGTGAGCCTGCGCAGCCAGGCGTGCAGGCGCGGCTTGAGATCCAGCAGCAGGGCGGTGATGACCGCCGCGGCGGTGGCGGCGAACAGGTGATCCATCACCGCCAGCGCCCCGTAACCGAAGGTCAGCAGCGCGGCCACCATGCTGGTGATCCCCAGATCACCGGACAGCTTGAAGCGCCGGTAGTAGGCCGCGACCAGCAGGATGGACAGCCCGAGGAAACCGAAGCCGAGCACCACGGCGCCGAGCACCTGGGCCAGCAGGGCGCAGATCCCGCCGAGCAGACCGATGAGCCCATAGGTGCGCAGCCCGGCGATCCGCTTGCCTTCCTCCCGTTCGCGCATCTCCCAGCCCCGCTCCAGCCCGATGAGCAGGCCCAGTGCCAGGGCCACGGCAAGACCATACAAATGGGGCAGATCGAGCTGGGTCATGAAGGGGCGCCGTCCTATGTCACCGGAAACTTTGCATGGTTAACACGCTTTTCGATGTTTGTAGCATGAATCTGGCCCGGGACGAAATGATCGAACCGGATTCCGCGACATTTGCGCCGAGGGCTGGCACCGATCCATGTGCTCATGGTGTAGGAGCGGCGCCCTCGCCGCGATAAAACAGGGCCGAGTTACGAGGGACGAGTCCCGAATGCATCATGCGGGCAGATACCCTGTAGGAGCGGCGCATGGCCGCGAAAGGTGACAATCGCGGCTATGCGCCGCTCCTACAGAATAAGCAATATGGCTGGAAACAGGTTCATTTCATCAAATTTGTTACAAATTGATCTCCGGATATTTTGGTGATCGAGGAACGGTATTATGACGGATTGTCTCTGAATCAGAATCCCAGCAACCGTCCCCCC
This sequence comes from Chromatiales bacterium, assembly GCA_027010665.1. Taxonomy (GTDB): domain Bacteria; phylum Pseudomonadota; class Gammaproteobacteria; order UBA6429; family Thiohalophilaceae; genus JALSSV01. Next base: position 7,880 of record JALVBM010000193.1, on the reverse strand, counting down.
TGATAGATCAGAAAACTGAAAATCCAGGCCAGAACCAGCCCCAATGCCACCGACAGCAGGGTGATCTTCCAGGATGCCGACTCGCTGCGAATGGTGGCCAGGGTGGCCACGCAGGGAGTGTAGATGAGGGTGAACACCATCAGGCTCAGCCCTTCCAGCGGGGTGATGCTGGCGGCGATGGTTTGGGCCAGATCGCCGGTGCCGTAGATCACGGCCAGGGAGCCGATCAGGATCTCCTTGGCGATGAAGCCGAAGAAGAGGGAAACCGTCTCCGCCCAGTGAATGCCCAGCGGTTCGAAAACGGGCGCCAGGGCATGCCCGATGCGCCCGGCCAGGCTTTCGGGACTGGCCGGCGCCACGCCCGGCGGCAGGTGGGTGAGGATCCAGATGGCAATCACCCCGAGCACGATCAGGGTGGCGGCGCGGTTGATGAAGGCGCGGATCTCGGTCCAGGCGCGCAGCAGCACGGTGCGCGCCAGTGGCAGGCGATAGGGCGGCAGTTCCATGATGAACGGCTCCGGCTCGCCGAAGTGGAACGGCCGCAGCAGCAGGCCGACCAGCACGATGACCACGAAGCTCAGCACATACAGGCCGAACACCACCCACGGGGCCACGCCGGGCGCGAACAGGATGGCCGACAGGAACAGGAACACCTGCAGGCGGGCGCTGCACAGCGAGAAGGGAATCATCAGCATCGCCAGGATGCGGTTGTGGCGGGAGGAGAGAATGCGCGTGCCCATCACCGCCGGCACGTTGCAGCCGTAGCCGAGCAGCAGGCTGATGAAGGCCTTGCCGTCGAGGCGCAGGGCGTGCATCAGGCGGTCCATGAGGAAGGCGGCGCGGGCCATGTAGCCGCTGTCCTCGATGAGTGACAGAAAGAAGAAGAACAGCACGATGATGGGCAGGAAGCTCAGCACCACGCCCACGCCGGCCAGCAGGCCGTCGAGCAGCAGGCTCTGCAGGATCGCCGGCAGGCCCTGGATTGGACCCGATGCCCGCAGCCAGCCGTCCAGCCAGGCGATGCCGTTGGCCAGGGCATCCTGCAGGGGCGTGCCCAGGGCGAACACCCCCTGGAACATGGCCCACATGATCAGCAGGAAGACCGGCAGGCCCAGCCAGCGATGCATGAGCACGGTATCGAGCTTCTCGCTCAGATCCCGGCTGCGACGGGAAGGCAGACGCACCGCTTCCTGGACCAGACCACGGGCGGCGTTGAAGCGACACTGGGCGCAGGTGGTGGGTATGTCGGCATGCAGGGCCGGCGCCAGGGCCGCGACGCGCTGTTGCGCTTCTTCCGCCACGTCGGCCAGCTCCGGATGGCGACGGAGGATGCGTTGTGCGGCATCGCCGCCTTCCATCAGGCGCAGGGCCACGAAGGTCTCGTCGAATTCCAGCGGACCGCGCTTTTCGATCTTGCGCGCCAGCTCGGCCACCGCTTCTTCCAGCACCGGCGGGAAGGAGATGTGGGGCGGATGTTCCTTTACCCGCCCTTCCAGGACCTCGCGCAGGATCCGCTTCAGTTCGTCGATGCCCTCGCCGGTGCGCGCCGAGATGGGCACCACCGGCACGCCCAGGTGTTCCTGCAGGGCGGCGAAGTCGATTTCGATACCCTGTTTGCGGGCCTCGTCCATCATGTTCACCGCCACCACCAGCGGCAGGCCGCTCATGGCCAGCTGCAGGGTCAGGCCCAGGGTGCGATAGAGATTGCCGGCGTCGACGATGTTGATGACCGCATCGGGCGGCGACTGCAACAGGTAGTCGCGGGCCACCCGTTCCTCGATGCTGGTGGGGGTCAGGGAATAGGCGCCGGGCAGATCCACCAGTTCCACTTCGTGCCCGTTCAGCCGGAAGTGGCCGGTCTTTTTGGTCACGGTCACGCCGGGCCAGTTGCCCACGGTCTGGTTGGCTCCGGTCAGACGGTTGAACAGGGTGGTCTTGCCGGTGTTGGGGGCTGCGCAGACGGCGACGGTATAGTCAGTCATGAGGTTGCGGTACCGGTTCGACGATGATCTGCGCCGCTTCACCGGCGCCAAGGCGGACCAGGCGGCCGTCGGCCAGTCGCACCTGGAGCGGGCGGGTGGTCACCACCTGCAGGGTCGTTCCGGGCGTCAGGCCGAGGGTTTGCATGCGCGCCCGGAAACGCCCACCGCCACGCAGGCTCACGATCCGCCAGCGCTGATCGCCAGCAGGCGCCAGGCGCAGGGGGAGGCTCACCAGTTCGCAGTCCAGCGCCTCGGCTTCCTCGGCCCGCAGGGCCAGCGCCTGTCCCCCGGGCACCGACAGCTCCAGCGGGTTGCCGAGGGGACCAATTCGGGTCACGGTGATTTCCATGCCGGGCAGGATGCCCATCTGCGCCAGGCGCTCGGCAATGCGCGAATCACCGCCCAGGGCGAGGACCCGGCAGGTCACACCGGGTTGCAGCGGCACACGAAGATTGGACATGTTGAAGGGTATGGGTTGTGACAGCCGGTGTTTGCCGGCCCGTGTATCTGTTTGTCCGGACGATGGTCGACACAACGCGTCCGGAACCGGGATTCAGGCGCCGGGGTTCACCGGCGCTGGCCGTCTGTCTGACGGGCCGCTTCATACAGCGGAATCATCTTCGGCACCAGTGCACGCAGGGTTTCGATGCGATTCTCCGGTGCCGGATGGGTGCTGAGGAATTCGGGCACCCGGCCGCCGCCGAGGCGGGACATCTTTTCCCACAGGGTGACGGCCGCGCGGGGATCGTAGCCGGCCCGGGCGGCCAGTTCGATGCCGATGCGATCGGCCTCGGCCTCGGTGGTGCGGCTGTTGGGCAGTTCCACCGCCAGCTTGGCAGCCAGGGCGGCACCGGCCAGCGCCGCGCCGCGGTGCTCCTCGCCGGCGGCGACACCAACGGCGGTGATGCCGACCATGGTGGCCAGTGCCACCGACATCTTCTCCGCGGTGTGGTTGGCCAGGGCGTGGGCGATCTCGTGGCCCATGACCTGGGCCAGCTCGTCATCGGTGGGCTTGAGCTGCTGGATGAGCCCCGTATAGATGGCCATGCGCCCGCCGGCCATGCACCAGGCGTTGACCGTCTGCGGATCGTCGATCACCTTCACGGACCATTCCCAGTTGCGGGTCTCCGGCCGCATCCTTTCCGCCTGGACGATGAGCCGATCGGTGATTCGGCGCACCCGGCGGGTCAGGGTTGGGTCCGAGTCGATCCGGCCTTCCTTCGCCAGCGGCGCGAGCATCTGCACGTAGGCTTGCTTCGAGGCATTGATGGCCTCCTGTTCGGAAACCAGCATGAGCTGGCGACGGCCAGTGGGCGAGGTGGCGCAGGCCACCAGCAGGGCGGTCAGCAGAATGAGTGTGCCGAATCGGCGAAGGCGGGCGAATCCGTTGGGCATGGACGCAACTATACGTCAACTCGACATCACAGGGGAAAACCCTGCAGGCGGGTGGGCACGTCCCTGTGCCGTCGGGAATTACTTCTTGTTGTCCGTGTTCTGACGAGGGGCGGGTGCCGCTGCCGGCGGCGGATAGGCGCCATAGCCCCAGGGAGCACCCCAGTAGCCGGGGCCGCCATAGTAGGGGCCATAGTATGGGCCGTAATAGGGACCATATCCATACCAGGGATAACCGCCCCAGTAGCCGGGATAGCCATAACCACGGCCGTAACCGCTGCCGCGCATGCTCACGTTGAAGTCCATGTCACCCCAGCCGTTGCCCCAGCCGTCCCACGGACCCCAGCCATCCCAGGGACCGCCCCACCAGGCACAGGCGGTGCCCGCAGTGACGAACAGGCTGGCGCCGAACAGGGCCATGATCCATTTGCGAATCGATTTCTTCATGATGTCCTCCCCACCCTTGCGGGTGAATCAAAGTGATGAAAAGACAACCACCTCGATACAGCATGAGAAGTCCGTCACACTATTGGGCCAACGCCCGCCGAGATCAAATAGATATATATTAAAACATCATAAAACGCTTAAATTGGCGACAAAATTGCGGATTTTCGGCGAAGTTCGGCGTATTTCTGGCGAGACATGACCGTGTGCCCCACCGGGAAACTGTCGCAGTGCCGACTTTGCGGTACACTGCAAGCCCCGAAAACGGAGAACAGGAAAACATGGACGCGAACGATTCGATCGGACCGAAAGGCGGACGTCTGGCCCGGTTCGGCCAATGGCTGATGGAGGTCTACCATCCCCGCACCTGGAAGGAGCGGGGTCTCGTCTGGGGCGTGGGCGTGGCCCTGGCCACGCTGGTCGTGATCTGGCTGGTGCTGGGCTGGTACTGGAGCCGGGAGCCCGATCTGTTCGACGTGGAAACGGTGGCCCGTCAGGCCGTGGGTGGTGACGAGCAGCGTCTGGTCACCGGGGTGTACACGGTGGCCACCACCATCCACGTGGCCGAAACCCTGCTCGACAAGCCCGGCGGCTATCTGAGCAACGACGTGATGCCGCCCGGGGTGTTCCTGGACAACATGCCCAACTGGGAATTCGGGGTGGTGGTGCAACTGCGGGACATGGCCCGGGCCCTGCGCAACGACTTCAGCCGCTCCCAGTCCCAGTCCATCGAGGACAAGGATCTCATCGTCGCCGAGCCCAGGTTCAACTTCGACACCGAGTCGTGGCTGTTCCCGCCCACCGAGCGCGAATATCGCCAGGCCATCGAGGCCCTGCAGCGCTACCTGCAGCGCCTGACCGATCCGCAGCAACCCGATGCCCAGTTCTATGCCCGCGCCGACAACCTGCGCGACTGGCTGGCGCTGGTGGAAAAGCGCCTTGGCTCGCTCTCCCAGCGCCTGTCCGCCAGCGTCGGGCAATTGCGCGAGAACACCGATCTGGCCGGCGATCCCGCCGCCACCCAGTCCACCCGCACCGCCGGCCGCCAGGTGGTGCGCACCCCCTGGCTGGAAATCGACGACGTCTTCTACGAGGCCCGCGGCGCCACCTGGGCGCTCATCCATTTGATGCAGGCCATCGAGAAGGACTTCGACAGCGTGCTGGCCAAGAAGAACGCCCACGCCAGCCTGCGCCAGATCATCCGCGAACTGGAAGGCACCCAGCAGACCGTCTGGAGCCCTGTCATCCTCAATGGCTCCGGCTTCGGCTTCGTCGCCAACCACTCGCTGGTGATGGCCTCCTACATCTCCCGCGCCAACGCCGCCGTCATCGACTTGCGCAACCTGCTCGAGCAGGGGTGAATTTCTGTTCAGGATTCACTGGAAAGAACACGGAGGGCACGGAGACGCGGAGGGCACGGAGATGCTCAGGTGAAACCCGTGTAGGAGCGGCGCAAGCCGCGACAGAACAGTGCCGAGGGCCGAGGGACGAGTGGTGAGGTTGTCGAAGCCAATTATCCTGTTTTTCCTCGCCCCTCGTCCCTGCATGGGTCGCGGCTTGCGCCGCTCCTACACGGGGGTTACGGAAAACGATGATTGAGACATGCAAAATCGGGGAGCACATCCCCAGTCGAAGCCGAAGCACGAGGAGGACACCAAGGAAGTGGTCAGGGCCATTCAACCCCGCCGTTCCTCGTCCCTCGTCCCTCGTCCCTCGCCACTGAATTGATTGGTCGGCGTGAGAGGATTCGAACCTCCGACCCCTTCCTCCCGAAGGAAGTGCGCTACCAGGCTGCGCTACACGCCGATGATGGGGGTGCCCGTGGGGGGAACCGGCCGGCGGGAGGCGTGGCGGTTCCGGGCGGATTGGCTGTCAGTAGGTGCGGTCCACCGCGAAGCGGGCCAGACCGACCAGCGCGTCCCGATAGCGGGAATCGGGCAGGTCGTGGATGGCCGCGATGGCCTGGTCCGCCTCCGCCCGCGCGCAGCGGGCAGTGTAGTCGATGGCTCCCGTGGATTCAATGGCCGCGAGGATTTCGTCGATGCGCTCCAGGCCGCCTTTCTCGATGGCCCCGCGGATGAGATCCCGTTGCGCGGCCGTGCCCTCGCGCATGGCGTGGATCAGGGGCAGGGTGGGCTTGCCCTCGGCCAGATCGTCGCCCACGTTCTTGCCCAGCTCGCCGCTGTCGGCGGTGTAGTCGAGCACGTCGTCGATGAGCTGGAAGGCGCAGCCCAGGTGCATGCCGTAGGCGGTCATGGCCGCTTCCTGCGCGTCGGAGCCCTCGCTGATCACCGCCCCCAGCCGGGCCGCCGACTCGAACAGCTTGGCGGTCTTGTTGTGGATCACCTCCAGGTAGCGTTCCTCGGTGGTGTCCGGATCGTGGCAGTTGAGCAGTTGCAGCACCTCGCCCTCGGCGATGGTGTTGGTGGCGTCGGCGAGGATGTCCATCACCTTCATGCTGCCGATGTCCACCATCATCTGGAAGGCCCGGGAGTAGAGGAAATCCCCCACCAGCACGCTGGCCTCGTTGCCCCACAGGTGGTTGGCGGTGGCCTCGCCGCGGCGCAGTTCGGAGGCATCCACCACGTCGTCGTGGAGCAGGGTGGCGGTGTGGATGAACTCGACGATGGCTGCCAGGTCGATGTGCCGGTCGCCGTCGTAGCCGAAGGCCCGGGCGCTGATCAGGTGAATGATGGGCCGCAGGCGCTTGCCGCCGCTGTTGACGATGTAGGCGCCGATCTGGTTGATCAGTACCACCTCCGAGTGCAGCTTCTCCTGGATGCGGGCGTTGACCCGGTCCATGTCGGGCTGGATGAGGCTGTAAATCTCGTCGGCGGTCATGGGGGACGGGAAACGGCTGCGGCAAAGGGCTGTGAATGCTAGGGGTCTGGCGCCCCGACTGTCAAGAAAATCGGGGATAAGCCCCTCAAAATTCGCGAAAAAGGCTTTGACCGACGGCCGCCGACCCGCTAAAATTGCCGGCCTTTCACGCTATCCACCGGTCTGTCGGCAAGGGTCGACGGTCCGCATTTTGGAGAAACAGAACATGTACGCGGTTATCGAAACAGGCGGCAAGCAGTACCGGGTGGAGCCCGGCCAGCGCATCCGGGTCGAAAAGCTCGACGCCGAAGAGGGCGCCTCCCTGGATCTGGACAAGGTGCTGATGATTGCCGACGGCGAAGACGTCAAGATCGGCAAGCCCTACGTGGACGGCGGCAAGGTCACCGCGACCGTCCGCGCCCACGGCCGCGGCAAGAAGATCCGGATCATCAAGTTCCGCCGTCGCAAGCATCATCAGAAGGTGCAGGGCCATCGCCAGGCCTACACCGAACTGGAAATCACGGCGATCAACGGCTGATCGGCCGGCAAGCTCGAGGTAACTGACACATGGCACACAAGAAGGCAGGCGGCAGCACACGCAACGGCCGCGATTCCCATTCCAAGCGTCTTGGCGTCAAGCGCTACGGCGGCGAGATGGTCCGCGCCGGCAACATCCTGGTCCGCCAGCGGGGCACCAGTGTGCACCCGGGCGTCAACGTCGGCCGCGGTGGCGACGACACCCTGTTCGCCAAGGTGGACGGCAAGGTGGTCTTCGAGATCAAGGGCCCCAAGAAGCGCAAGCACGTGAGCGTCATCCCGGCCTGACCCGGCCCGGCAGCCCGCTCACGCGAAGCCCCGTCCCCGCGACGGGGTTTTTCGTTTGTGGCGCTGCGATTGAAAGCCGGCGTCCGACACCTTATATATTGTCCGATTTTCCCCACCCCGCCCGATTCCCATGAAATTCGTCGATGAAGCCACCATCCAGGTCCACGCCGGCAAGGGCGGCAATGGCTGCGTCAGCTTCCGGCGCGAGAAGTACATCGAATTCGGCGGCCCCGACGGCGGGGACGGCGGCGATGGCGGTAGCGTCTACCTGGTGGGCGACGTCAATCTCAACACCCTGGCCGACTTCCGCTTCACCCGCCGCTACCGGGCCGGGAACGGCGAGCCGGGCCGGGGCCGCAACCAGACCGGCAAGCGCGGCGAGGATCGCATCATCCGCGTGCCCCTGGGCACCACCGT